>JBNKQE010000453.1:0-3158 GCA_050295715.1 Leptospirales bacterium | reverse complement strand
AATAGACTCCCTTTTCAGACTCGGAGTAATTCTCTATCCTATTCGGATCAAAAAGAGTTTCTATATCATTTAACCAGTCCGAGGGTATTCTTTCATTTCTCGTTTCGCTAATGAAATGTAACGCTTTTACCTTTTCACCGATATATTCGGGGTGTCGTTCCAGGATGGCATTGATAATTTGTGAAGCGGGTATAGGGATCTCTCCGGAAAAACTTTCAAAGACAGATTGAACCGTCGGGCTGAGCTCAAAGATATGGTGAAAGTCTTCAGAAAAGTCGTGAGAAAAGGAGGCCTCGTTGTGGTGTGGTTGGTTCTCTTTTGATTCGCTGTTTTTCATATAATAACCGGTCCTTATTCTATGGGGTTCATGGTCACAACTTATAATTCATTGATATTCAGACATGACAAAATCAAGGTCCTCCGCATGGCCGCTGGTTGCATCATAAAAAGCTTGCGATACCAATCGATAGCGAATGCCTCTTCGTCTTTATCCAGTGCGCTTCCTTTGCCGACTCAAACCTTTTATTAGTAATTCATTTTTAAAATAACGGCCGGCAAGATCCCACATAAAAAGAAGCCTGTCCTCCTTTTTAGAAGGTCCATTCTTTTGCCTTGAGGCTTTTTCATGTCGCACCTTCATGAAATTTATTGCGTTACAATAATAACCACCATGATCAACTGACGGATAAAGTATGTCATACTATTTCTTGTTGGTTGCAACAGATTCCTTTCTATTCTCCCGCATCCATTTCTTATCCCTTGGAGTAAAGTATATCATTAAGAAAGCAACTATTGATAGATAGATTGCAATTAACCATAATGCAATTATGTATTCTGCTGAGTACGCAATAAAAATGCCCATCAATAACGGTGCCAGAGACAAAGCAAGATAGTAAATCATAATCAGCTCGGATGCTCTTCCTGTAATAAATAGATTTTTCATACCAATTCTAATCCTCGGGAAGCTATCATCGATTTCATACTTTTTTCGATTGTCGAACCAGACATTAGTCATTTTCTGGTAAATGTGTATATCCAGAATCCATAACACGAAAATCCCCAGGGATCCTGCTATGCATAATGCAATCAATAAACTCACTTTATCAATTACAAAGCTTGAATCAGGAGAGCTGGTTGGCAGGTCTTTTAGTATCCACCCAACTCCAGCAAAGGTTGCCAGTAACCAGGTCGATGCTAACGCACGAATATTAAAACAGAGATTGTTAAAATGGTGCTCTGCGGTGGTTATCAACTTTAGGATTTTCAAATTGAATTCGTCTTTTTCCATTTCCCCTCCTCATTTCACCTACCGGCCTCATGATCCCATTACAATATTTATTTATCTACAATTGAACTATAACCAACTTAAAATCTTTGCACCTGTCCCATATAGAATTGCTCCCGGAATTGCAACAATTCCAGAAACCCCACCAATAACAAGACTCGCAGTATCATTCAATCCTGTTTCTTTTAATTTTTCATAAACAGCCACCCCTGCACTGGAAGAATATTCACTAACGTTCAAAGTGTTTTCCAATACCTGACCAGCACCATAACCTAAAGAAAACGCTTCCCCTACTGGCCCGGCATAAGCCGTCACCCCGGCCAGAGTATCAGCGCCAGCTTGCATTCGATCTCCAGCATTGCTGGCCGTCGCAAGTCGATAGGTAGACTCTACAATACCCAATGGTCCTGCAACTTTGCCAACAGCACCAAGAACGCGAGCTCCTCCCCTCACTCCGGCCCGTGTAACCCGCGTCAGAGTAGGTGCAGCTTCTTCAATGGATTTGCCAGCCGCCCGAAGAAATCCCTTCGCGCGCGAAGCAGCACTACTCAAACGGCTTATTTTTGCAGCGGAGTGTACGGCCGGTTTAAGCGCTTCAACGGCAACCCCTGGTTGCGCTACTGCTGTTTCCTTCGCCAAATAAGTTCCACCTTTCAATCCCTCTTTCTTTAACTCCATTCGAAGCAATTCGCGTACTCGGCTTGCTTCAGATTTTGTAGCATCTTTCAAACGCCATACAAGTGATTCATCTTTTGGCCCCGCCCCCATTTTTTTCAAATGTTCAATATGCTTTTTTACTTGTTTAATATCTTTCCTTAATGCTTTTATAATTTTTTTTTCATCTAATTGCTTGCCTGATCGATAGCGAGAAATGTTTCGGGCCTTGTGTTCAATAGACTTGGTTGCCTTACTAGTAATAATATCAATGCGAGACCCTCCTTTTCCAGATTTTGCAACAACTTCAGTTGCTATGGCATGGCCTTTATTTACAAATCGATTAATTAAATCTTGAGTTGCCTCTTGGCCTTCTTTTAACCAACCAAGGGGTAATCCAGAAGTTCCATGTTTATCTATATTTTTTACTGGATTCCCCCTAACATACCCATATACATTCACCCCATCCTCAATCCCAATTGGATCGGCACTCATCCACCGACCCAGCCATGGTGCATAGTATCTGGCGCTATGATACTCCAGCCCGCTCTCCTCGTCGCGTTCCAGCCCCGTGTAGCGATACCGTTTCGCGGAAGCCTTAATCGATTTATTCTTCGCCTGGTAGGCAGTGGTGCCATAGGGGTGATACTCCTCGTAGCTGATTATAGCGGCATTCTCATTCAGTTCAAGAGAAACGGAACCCAGGTGATTTCCCACTTGATAGCGGATTGTTTGTGCGGGGGAGGTGCGCCCCAGGGGAACGCTAATAATGGTGCGGGGTTTGGTTTCCGTTTCGATCATCACAAATCGATGGTTCTTGTCCATCAGACTTAAGGAAGTTCGCTCCAATCCCGCGTCAGCACCGGAATGATGTTTGAACCTTTCGTATGAGCCGATATAGATGCGTTCTTCTTTTTTCGTGGGAGTATCGCCCGGGTTGGCCTTATTTTCAGTGATCTTGCGAATGCGCTGACCTTCGCCGTCATACTGGTAATAGGTGGTTTCGGGAAGTCCGCCGTCGTTGCGGATCTGGCGGATGGTTGTTGCGATCTCTTCTTTAAAATTCCAGCCGATCTTTGCCAGATGGGGCATTGCAGTGATAAACCCGTGGGCCGAATGGTGCTCATAGCGATAGGGACGAAAATTGATTCCGGAACCGACTATAGTCTGGATCAATCGATTGTTGCTGCTGTCGTATGTATAGTTTCGCGTCCAGCTC
>JBNKQE010000452.1:0-3206 GCA_050295715.1 Leptospirales bacterium | reverse complement strand
GATGCCGCTGCAAAAGCCGGCTATATTACAGCGGCAAGCTATACATTGGTATTTGCAATTGCTGGTGTGGTCGCCGCTCTTATTACCCGGGGAGCTGGCTGCGTATTGTTCGGCGCTGCTTGCGATCAGGGATGCGATCCAGAGACGGGAAGGTCGTGGAGTTATTCGAGATCTCCGACAATTTGAGTCTGCTCCATCAGCTCGGTATGATACCGGCGAATTAGCCATATGAAAGACTCCCTCGTCGAATGATGGATTACGGAGAAAGCAATAAAACAAACACGTATTTTAGGACTCTTTGCCGTGATTGCATTTTTCTTTGCCGCTACAAGCATATTCAGCAACGATATCCAGAAAGAAAAAGAGCTCTATCTCAGCCCCAAAGCGATGCGCCTGATGGCAATTTTCATAAGAACTCTGTAATTAACTACCTGTCAGAAATTCACACTTTCCCACGTCAGATAACGGATCGTGTGCCGCCTGATGGCACCCTGATCAAACGCAGGAGTTGGCAATGATTGGATTCACGCTCAATGGTAAGAAGGTGAAGGTGGATGTCCCGGATGACACTCCCCTCCTCTGGGTGATTCGGGAAGAGCTAGGACTCAGAGGAACAAAATACAGCTGCGGGAAAGGGATTTGCGGAAGCTGTACGATTCATCTTAACGGGAAGGCCATGCGTTCCTGTGTGTTGCCGGCTGCGATGGCGAAGGGGGCCGAGGTCACGACCATTGAAGGGATCACCGAAAAAGGTCCCCACCCGGTCCAGAAGGCGTGGATTAAGAATAGTGTAGCCCAATGCGGCTACTGTCAACCGGGTCAAATTATGCAGGCAATCAGTCTCTTGCAAAATCCCGGAAAAGTAACAAAAAAAGATCTGTTTGATGGGATGAACGGAGTCATCTGTCGATGCGGATCCTACAATTTAATCAAAAAAGCAATAGTCGACGCCGCCAGAGAGATGGGGAAAATTTGATGAGAATATCACGACGTGGATTTATTAAAAAGGGAATAACCACAGGCGGTGCATTATTCGTCTATTTCACTCTGCCTGTGCCCGTACGAAAACGTGGGAAAGTATGGGCAAAAGGTTCGGATAAATTCACCCATCACTATTTCATGGTCACTCCTGAAAACGAGTTCATTTTCACAATGGACAAATCTGAGATGGGACAGGGTGTGATAACCGGTCAAACGACATTGTTTGGTGAAGAAATTGATATTCCTCCATGGCTATTTCAGGTAAAACCTGCACCGGTAGCCGATATATACGGGAAAAATACTTCTATGGGAATCCAGATTACAGGAGGAAGTACCAGTACAAATGAACGCTGGTTGGTTTTACGTCAGGCGGGAGCAGATATCAGGCAACTTATCTTGCAAGCTGCATCTGCAAAACTGGGCGTCCCCTCCGAAAATCTAATTACCGAAAATGGTTCTGTAATACATCAAAAAACAAAAAAAAGGTTAACGTATGGCGACCTGGTTGACATTGCCGGAGAGCTTGACTTGCCAACGAACACCCCGTTAAAAGATCCACTCACGTTCAAATACATTGGAAAAGATTTTATTCATACTGACTCTTCGGATAAAGCCTTCGGCTCAATAGAATTTGGAATCGATAATTATATTCCAGGACTAAAGATGGCTGTTGTAAAACGCAGTCCCGCTTTCAAAGGCAAGGTGAAAAGTTTCAACAGAGGAGAGATTAAAAATCTTCCTGGTGTAATTGATGTTTTTCAAATTTCTTCGGGTGTCGCCATAGTGTGTGAGAAATACTGGCAGGCGGAGAATGCGAAGAGACAACTTGTCGTTGAATGGGAAACGAGGGATGCAAAAAACCTGGATACTCAAACAATTAGAAAGGCATATTTAAAAGCAATAAAGTCAGGATCTTACAATAGTAATATAAAGAAAGGTGAGCCCGAAAAACAATTTGATAATGCGAACAAAATTATCGAAGCAGAATATTATCTTCCTTATCTGGCTCATGCATGTATGGAACCAATGAATTGTACCGCGTGGATTCAAGAGGATCGCTGCGATATATATGTTCCGACTCAGGCTCCAACGATAGCCAGAAACTGGGCTGCCAGATATTTATCAATAGACCGCGAGGATGTCAATGTTCATACATCAAAATATCTTGGCGGAGGCTTTGGACGCAGAGCTGAACTAGATTTTGTTATTGAAGCTGTAGAAATATCTGAAAGATTAAAAATCCCCGTGAAAGTCATCTGGTCTCGCGAAGATGATATAAAATTTTCTCCAATGCGCCCGATCTCTGTTCATAGATTTCGCGCATCATTTAATGACAGTAAGCTTACAGCATGGGAGCATCAAACAGGGAGTGATGATGTGGGTCATTTCCTGATCCCATGGTTGATTCCAGCTATATTGCCAGGCTGGTTTCCCAATTTTTTAGCGAAAGGAATTACACGAATAATTCGAGGTTTAGCATCTGGATCAACGGACGTACTATTTCAAGGTGCTGTATTAGATTATCAAATTCCAAATTTGAGTCTGAAAGGCTACACGTTGGATTTGGATGTTCCCATTACTTCATGGCGTTCCGTAGGTCATGCTGTAAATGGCTTTGTCGTGGAGAGTTTTATAGATGAATTAGCCCACGCAGCTGGCATTGATCCATATGAATTTCGCCGTGATCTATTGCCGGAAGGATCGCGTAAAAGGCGAGTTCTGGAATTGGTGGCGAAAAAATCAAATTGGAACAAGCGCCTTCCTGCCGGACGTTTCAGGGGTATTGCTGTATTCGAAACATTCGGTACGCCTGTAGCGCAAATTGCAGAGGTCGAGGTAATTAACAATAAGATTCATGTTCATAAAGTCCATTGCGCCGTCGACTGCGGTGTGGCCGTTAATCCAGGAGTAATTAGAAAGCAAATGGAGTCGGGAATCATCTTCGGTCTTTCCGCAGCCCTTTATGGGGAGATTACGATAAAAAATGGAGGTGTCGAACAGGAGAATTTCGATGATTACCCGATCCTCCGTATGTCGGAAATTCCGGAAATCCAGGTTTATATTGCTGAATCCAACAAGCACCCGACGGGTGTTGGCGAGCCGGGAGTTCCACCTATCGCCGCCGCAGTCGGGAATGCAGTATTTATGGCAACAGGAAAGCGGTTGAGAGAATTACCTTTCAGACTGAGCGAGGTTTGAAACATGGTAGAACTTAAAGATCTTTT
>JBNKQE010000451.1:0-3229 GCA_050295715.1 Leptospirales bacterium | reverse complement strand
CTTATGGTTTTCGAAGGCGGAATGCTCGGGGCAAAAATTGCGAAGGACTCGGGGGAATACCTTCTTGCCATTGACGCGCTGGAGGGCCTTGTCCGCGGGAGTCGGAAAAGAGCTACTCCTTTAAAGAAGAAATTCCTTTAATAGACACTCCGTTTCTCCGATGGTTACTCCTCCTGTTTTCGGAGATCTCTCTTTAAAACGTCGGTAAAATGACCGGCTTCTACAGTCTGAGAAAATCCGAGGGTAGCGAAAAATTACTTCGTTCCCAAAGGAACGTGAGTTACCGTAAGAGGTGCTCGTTTCACGATTGATCTCTGTGCCTTCTATAATCGTTTTACTTCCTCCGGTCTCCGTGCCGGCTTCCGTGATCAAGTAAAAGGCCGGATTTTTAACTATTTCAACTTTAATCTGCGGAATATCGGCTATCAGCGGATGGAACGACCTGGCAGGGTTCAAAAGGGGGTTGAAGTTGATTTCTTCAAAATCGTCATATTTATCCCCATCGCTGTCCGCAAGGAGGGGGTTGGTTCTGATCTCCAGTTCTTTTCTGTTGGACAGTTTATCCCCGTCCAGGTCCTCATCCAGATCTTCGGGGGTTCCATCTCCATCCAGATCGATGGAATCTACGTTATCGAGATTGGTTTTTGTCTTTCCAGTATTCGCTGCTACAATCCCTGCGTACCTCCACACCCTGATTTTATAAGGGCAAGTGATGGAAATTTAGCACAGTCACAGTGTTGTGTCGTCTCACATGGCCAGATGGGACCCCTTTTTTCCAAAACATGTTTGGTGAATTTGTATGATTTCAGATTCCAGTATTGTTGAGACCTGCCGCAAAATATATTTTCTCTGAATTCGCAGTGGTATTGCAAAATTAGAGAGAGAAGCCATTCTGCAAATTATATCCAATACCGAAAAAAAAACTAAAAATAAATCGTCTGTTGAATTGAGAGATATAATGAATACTTGAAATATTACGACCGACCATGGTTATGGAGATTCGCTCGCAGCTTGAATAAATCACAAATTGTCGTCTGAATGTCTGTAGTTTTACCGGTTCCTTGATAATCTCTTCGAGGAATTATTATAAATGGTTTTCTCTGGTTGGTTTGAAATTATGCAAGGGATTTCTTATTGAACAAAGGAGAATATCATGGATTCAAAGGAAAATATTCTTGGTTTTACTGATGAGGAGCTTCCGGAGTCAGCTCATATTTGCCTGATTTTTGACAATGAGATAGAGCGACAGAATATTGTATCAAAGTTTCTTCGTGCCGGATTGCAAAGAGGGGAAATGGTTCGTTATTTTGCAGATACGGCCCCCCCTGAAGAGGTTCGATCCTGGTTGATAGAAAAAGGTGTGGAATTGCCCGAGGAAACGGAAGGGGGGGCCTTCGGAATACTGGAAGCCAGCAGTTTTTATGCGCCCCAGGGAACATTTGATCCGCAACAGTCAATTAACCGAATGATACCTCGTCTGGCACAGACACAACAGGCTGGATATTCCGGTTCTCGTGTTACCGGAGAGATGTCATGGTCTCTTCGAGGGATTCCCGGATCGGATCATCTTCTTGAATACGAAGCTATGCTGACATCGGTCAAGGATGCTTTTCCCCACTATGGTATGTGCCAGTACGATGCCAGGTTATTTGATGGAGCTACACTATTTAAGATCCTTCAGGTCCACCCTTATATGGTGGCTCAGGAACAAATCATCCGCAATCCATTCTGTATTAAACCTGAGGAACTATAAGGGGAAAATAGTCCCATCCCAAATAAGACATTTCAATAATGACAGACGTGTCGGATGATAAAAATGGTGATTGGGAAAAAGTGGACGCTCGAATTCTCGGGCAACTGCTTGCAGCACAGAACATGCTTTTTGTTCTTCCCGATGATGCAAGGATCGAAGAGTTTTTTTCCCGGGCTTTATCGGAGATACCCGGTGCAAAGTCATGCTTTGTATGTCTGGGAGAACCTCCACCTGAAGCACGAATCGGTATTTGCAGTGAGTGTCTTTCGCATAAAAACAGAAAAGATTCGGAAAGCACATCCGCTGTAGTGCAGAATTGTCCTCTTGCAAAAAATCAAGCGTATAAATCAATATCGGTTCATACGTTGAAAAACTCTTTTGGCCATTTTATTCTGGAAATCCAGTCGGATTCCCGGCTTGCTCCCTATATGCCCTTCCTTTATAACCTTGCCGGTTTTGTTGCTCTGTCACTTGAGAACAGAAAACAACGAAAGGAATTGGAGCAATCGCGAGATGAGCTGGAAGAGAAGGTCCAGGAGCGAACCAGAGAACTATCACTGGCCAACGAGCGATTTGAGCTTGCCGCAGGCGCGGCAGGATTGGGTGTGTGGGACTGGGATATTCCCAACGATATTCTTATCTGGGATGACAGTATGTATTCTCTTTATGGAATACAAAATGATTCATTGGACCGGGTTTATGATAACTGGATCAACAGCATTCATCCTGATGATCGAGAGAGAACGAATGAAATCATACAGAAGGCAATAGTGGGATTGGTTGACTATGACACAGAGTTTCGCGTTATCTGGCCGGATGGAAGCCTGCATTATATAAAAGCCTACGGGCAGATCATTTATGATGCATCGGGAAAGCCGAATCGAATGATCGGGATAAATCAGGATATTACAGGTCGCAAGATAGCCGAGATGGCTCTCCTGGAAAGTGAACGATTGCACAGAGAACTTCTAGAAAACCTGCCGGTTGGGATTATACTGTATAGTGCAGAGGGAACGGTTCAATACTGGAATCGATACGTCTGGGGACTGCTTGAGAAATCTGAACATGGAGTTGAGAGTGGAGATCTGTTTGCAACTGACTGGTATTTCGTCGACGATAACGGTGTAAGGATACCTGAGTTGAGGCAACCTGTTTACCAGGTTCTTCGTAACAGGGAGTCTATTACCGATTCTGTTGTGGGCATCGTGAGGACGGATAACGCAGAACCGCTCTGGGTATATTTGAATGCCTTTCCTGAGTTTGATTCATCTGGTGTTTTGCGTCAGGTTGTTGTGGCGCTTGTCGATTTTTCAGAAAGGAAACGCCTGGAGGAGGATCTTTGGGATCTCAATGAAACACTGGAATTGCGAATAAGAGAGGAAGTAAGGCGCAACAGACAAAAAGATCATATGTTGATACAGCAATCGAGATTGGCGGCCATGGGAGAAATCGTAAGCAATATTGCGCACCATTGGA
>JBNKQE010000450.1:0-3237 GCA_050295715.1 Leptospirales bacterium | reverse complement strand
TTTTTCATTCAATTCTCCAACAGTGGTATATAATATTACTTATATTTTTTAAGTATTCTGGGGCAATTGAACAGCATTTTGTAAGATTCAGGACTTTATTACCCGTCTAACAGGTATCCTTTGCTAAACTGCTTGCAATTACTATTTTATCCTGAATAGTTGCTTCGATGACGGATAAAATCAGTTCCCAAAATGAGTTGCATAATCAAAAACATAAAGTTGTAAGAAGCTTTGCGTCACCCTGGACAAAGTCCATCTTCGTTTCTATTACAATCATTGTCTCAATGTTTCTATTATGGAGATCGGACCTTCACCTTCCTGGCGAATCAGTCAAAATAACACTTGCTCTGTTCATTCTGGCCGCAGTGTTCTGGATGACAGAAGTAATACCATTGTACGTAACGTCTCTTCTGATCCTGGTTCTGGAGCTTACATTCTTATACCCTCAGCTCTTGCGCGAAGGATTCGCGGCAACGCGCGTGGATTTCATGTCGCCTTTTTTTTCTGATATAATTATGCTTTTTCTTGGAGGATTATTACTGGCACAGGCGGGAAGCAAGTATCGCATTGACAGTATGGTTGCATCCATTGTTCTTCGCGCAACCGGAGGGAAGCCCTCTCTTGTATTGCTGGGAATGATGGTAGCAGGGGCAAACCTATCCATGTGGATGAGCAACACAGCAACTACTGCAATGATGCTAATTATTGCAGTTGCGATAACAAGAAACCTGGATCCCAAAAGCAAGAAATTTAAGAAAGCCTTGTTTCTGGGAATTCCATTCTCCTGCAATATTGGCGGGATGGGAAGCCCAATTGGAACTCCGCCAAATGCAATTGCTGTTGCTTTTCTGGAAAAAAACGGAACGGCAATCAGCTTCCTGGACTGGATGATCGCAGTAATTCCGCTTGTAATTATTTTATTATTGATATTGTGGGGCATCTTGCTACTTTTTTTCCCATTTCCAAAAACCTCTCTTCCAATTTCCGGAGATACGAGATTACCATCTGGATGGAAAAGTAAAGCAGTTGTCATAATTTTTTTCGCAACGGTTGCTCTCTGGCTATCCGGAGATATTCATGGATTATCCAGCGGAACGATTGCTCTATTCTCCTCTATTGCACTGCTCTCTACGGGAATACTTGATAATAAAGATTTTCGCGGAATTAGCTGGGATGTTCTATTCCTTGTCGGGGGCGGACTTTCCCTGGGAGTAGCGATGGAAAAAAGTGGATTCTCACTGTGGCTTGTTGAAATACTATCGCTAAATACTCTGGGATTCTTCCCTCTGCTGGTTCTTTTTATTTTACTTGGAAGTATACTGACTACATTTATGAGCAATACAGCAACTGCCAACATGCTCATTCCGCTGGCAATATCGCTAGGACACTCGACTTCTCCTATTGTAATCGGTATATCACTGGCTGTATCCGCCAGCATGGCTCTTCCGGTTTCAACTCCTCCCAATGCAATCGCATATTATTCCGGCGAAATCAAATTAACGGAGATGTTTCGCACCGGAATAACGATTTCAATAATATCCGCTATTATGATAATAATTACAGCCACAACTTACTGGAAGATACTTCATTTGTATTAGGATGTATTGTAAAATTATTGCCTGGAAGAAAAATCGACTGTCTCTTATTATTCATTTAAATCCAGAACTACCGGAGAAAAGCAAATGAGCTACGACTGTGTAAAAAAAGAAATATGTCCGCAATGCGGCAATGATACATTCAAGAATAACTTCTTGCTTAAGACAGGAGAAAATGCACGCGTTTTTGTAGAATGTGCATCTTGCGGCCACTTTGTTGCCCGGTATATTCTACGAGCATATGTGGATCCGGATTATGACTTTTCAAGTACAATGTGGATGATTCGCAGTTCCACATCAGAAGATTCTATCAGAGGAGTTCTAAATGATCTGAAGGGTCACCAGCAAAGAGCACGCACTCAGTTCAGCGAGGTGCAGGAGCGAATCAACTGTCCAGAAAAAGAAAAACTCTCAGCAGATGAATCATCGAAAAAAATTATGGATATAATCAGAGAACAAAATATTACACTCGAATAAGATTTCAGGGAGATCATGCATAGTATATTTCGCCGAAACAATTCAGAGAAACAGAGGTTAATTTCATTTTTTAATGTAATTTTCAATAAGCAGATGGCTATCTGCATACACGAAAATATCCGCGTGTATTCTGTTTCGGTCTGTAACAATCAAACTGATTTTTTAATTTTAAGGGTTTTCTGAAAGCAACATGATCAACAAGGTATATTTTCTTATCCAGTTGTTTATAATATCTTTCAAATGATTCGTCATTGCTAAGTATTTTGATTTCTTTTTTCGGGATCCGGGAGCTTTTCTTATAAAACTCAAACCCTTCGGGTCTGCCTGTAACAACAAGTATCGGACGCTTTTCAATGCTGTAGTATTTTTCCAGTTTTGCAAACACATCGATGAAGTTTTCGTATGGCAATGACTTGACACGCATGGACTCCCTCCAGCCATTCACGAACATTATCATTACAATTATTCCGGCAACACCCATCAAGAGTATTCCGGCGATTCGCATGATTATACCTCTGGCAGTCAACAACTTCTCATATAACCACTTCAATGCAGCGGCCAGTCCAATAGTTATGACCATCAAATAAGAGAATAAAACAAATGTAACAAATCGTCCCGCCAGAGGTACATTCATAAAACTTGAAATCAAAAACATCAATATAACAGGTGCTGCTATTACAAACAAATACTTTGAGTGAATCTTGTAGAGTCGAAAGAGTCCTGATAATATTCCGAAAAGCATAAAATAATAAATTAACTGATTGAAATAGGCGGATACTCCCAATCCATTGGAGAGCCGGTAGGTTTCTGCAAACTTTTTCAGAGGATATTTATAAAAGGCCTTACGCGAAACAATTACACCGAAATTTTCAGCTCCATTCGCATAGTAATGAAGGAAGTCATTGATCATCGGAATATATACAATTAAAATAAGCAGGGCTGCAATAACCCCTGAAAGAAATATCTTCTTTTTATTCAACCCTGTGGCAAGCAAAACCGCGTAGAGCATAGAAAACACAGCAATCATAAAAGGGAATGTGTAAACGCCAAGAAATACACTGAGCATTAAAATAAAATAGAATTTTGTATCATCTTTTTCGATAAGTCTTATACTTGAATACAATGCGGTTGCCATAAAGAAATATGTAAAACCGTATCCCCGCGC
>JBNKQE010000449.1:0-3267 GCA_050295715.1 Leptospirales bacterium | reverse complement strand
CCGGTCCTTATCATCGCAAACAGTTTCTCTCTCCCGGTGTGAAAAAGGTAGGTATTGGTTTTGTATTTGATGAAAACTCAAACTGTTCCTCAACTCTCTTTGTGTCCCGGCCCATGGAAAATTCATCAGAAGTAAAGCCAGACAGTATGGTTCGCTTTTCACTTTTTCCATCTCCGGAACTTGACGATGCAGGAATCGTATTTCATGGTGAGAATCCTGATCCAAGACCGAAGAGTGGGCAGGGAAAAGATAGTGGTTCTCCGGTTTCCGTATGTATGAGTCATGCAGATGCCATAAACTATAAATCAACATCTGCGAGTATGATAGATAGTGATGGTAAAGAAATAAAACTATGGATCAGTGATCCGGCTCATCCCTTTACGCGAAGTGCTCCGCGTGAAATATATGCACCGGATAAAAAATCGAATAATTCATATTTTGCCCGGAATGCCTACTGTGTTTTCTTGATGCCGGTGAATATATTATCACCCGGTAAAACGTATTCCATCAATTTGAATATGAAAATCGGAAAAGAAACAGAGATTTTATCCTGGAGTTTTCGTACAAGAAAAAATAAGATATGGAAAGTCACCGGTAATAAAGCTACTGAAAGCGTCGATTTTATTACAAAACACGTAATAGCAGGAGATACAATCCGCTTTATGGAGGGTGAACACGTAATTCACCCTGGTCTGTGGTTCCCTGACTTTTCGCCTCTTAATATCGAAGGGGAAGGTAGAGAAAAAACATTCTTGCGGTCCTCTATTAAAGATGAGAAGGCTGCGAATCTCTTTCATCTCTATAAGGGCCAGTATACACTACAAAATTTTACTTTTATTGGCGAAAAGGCCGGTCTTTTTTATGCTCAACCGGGCAGTTATATCAATCTTGATAACGTTGGAATAAAAGATGCAAAATTAGGCGCATTCTATCTGGCACAGGGTAATACTCTTAATATTTCTAACAGTCGTTTTGTCAATATTGGCGGACCAGCCCAATGGTCTTTTTGCTTTTCAAAGGCGAAAGAAGGGAAACCGCAGGCAGAGGTCTTTCTCAAAGAGAATGTATATTTTGAAGATATTCATACGAACTCCGATGTTTGTGGTGCCGGTTTTAATTCAGTCAAGGGGCGAACCTGGGATGTTTCCCCGGAAGGTGATGGCGGAAAATATATGAGGCTCTCTGATGTTTTAAATGTTATACCTGAAGGAGAGACAGTCAGACTGAGTCCAGGGATTTATGAAGTTGATAGCAGAGTCTGGATTAATAGAGATTTAGCTATAAAGGGATCAGGTATTGATATAACGAGAGTTGTCAAATCCGGTGATGGATATTTTCTAAATATCAAGGATGGAGTCTCATTGAAATTATCAGAGATCTCCTTTTCAGGAGATAATCGGATAATTAACCTTCGTCCGCGAAGTTCGGCCAAACTTTTTCAAGTAAGGGCAGATAATACAGGAGGGAATCATTACTTTGCAGTCCTCGAATCGGGGTCAAAGCTACAAATTGATGATTCGGATTTCAGTGATTATAACGCTTCCTGGTTTGTTTATTTAAGACCCAAAAAACCTCAAGCCAGGCTGCGCATTGGAAAAAAAGTTCTATTTCCTGAAAAGAAAGCGCGAATTGGAGGGAAGGGCGATATAACCGGATATTGAAGAATCGAGATGACGTTCGAAGTGTCCGTTCAAATACCTTCTTTTTGTGGATGGCATCGAGAGTCTATCATACCGGCAATTTCTCGAGCTCTTCGGACAAAAATGAGATGTGCTCCCCATGGATCAATATACTCGGGCTTTCGCATGCGGGCTACACCGGGAAATGATATAAGTGGATCGAATTTTCCATGAAAATGAAATAGTGAACAATCGGGAACCGGGGTTGTCCTGTCATCGAGGCCTTTTCGCCAGTTGCGAATCATTTTTGGTGCTTTGAATAAAAGATCAATATCAAATCTTGCAATCATTCGTGCAAAAATTACAGCCCAGGGTGTATTAAAGCGAAATAGCGGATAGACGATTGATACAAAACCACGAATTAATTTCCATGTAAAACGAGGTGTTAATGAGGTCAGTATAACCCCAAATTTTGCAAGATGGGTTAGCTGGTCTCCGCGATAAAGAGTGCACATTAAAATCATATGATCTGTTTTGATCAAGCCATCATGGTAGGCCTGTTGTGCTATCATTCCCCCCATACTGCCGCCGACAACACAATCAAAAGTTTGACCCTTCAAATCCTGATCTTCAAAAAGATAGCGCGTAAAGTCTTCCAGGGTTTCTTTCCCCGGTTCCGGAGAATAAAGACGAAGAAATGTAGGTTTCATGGGGAATCCGGATCTGGCCAGTTCCCTCAGAACAGGCAGATACATATCTTGGTCTGCACCAAGTCCGGGAATAAACAACACGCGAGCAGCCTGTTCCGACTTTTCGCGTCGTTGTCTCATCCTGGTTTTACCGTTTTTGTTCCCGCTGGAATCCTTACGGCTGGAGTTTTTTTTTCCCGTCTTCTTGATCATTACAGTATCAGGATTTGAACTGCGTAAATATTTCCTGGAGCGAGTTAACTTCAATGGAATTTTCACGCATTTTTTTCATCCCGTCCACAAGAGCTCGCGTTCCGGGAATTGTTGTGACATAAAGAATTCTATTTCGAATGGCTTCCTGACGAATAAGAAACGCATCATCCCTGGTTCTTTCCGTATGGGGTATATTGATGATTATTTGAATATCACCTTTATGAATTGCATCGAGCGCATGCGGAGATTGTCTCTCCCGCATTTTATAAAGTGTTTTCGCCTTGATTCCCTGGTGACTCAGAAATTCACAGGTACCGGATGTGCCGTAAATTGTGAACCCCAGCTCGTCGAGTATTTTTGCTTCGCGGACAAGTCTTGGTTTGGCAAAATTATTAACACTGAAAAATACTCCGCCACGTTCGGGAATGATTTCCCCCGCAGCGATAAGTGCTTTGTAATAGGCTTCATCCAGTGACCGTGCCAGCCCCATAACTTCACCGGTTGATTTCATTTCCGGTCCAAGTATTACATCCGCTCCAGGGAACCTGGAGAAGGGTAAAACCGCTTCTTTAACGGCTGTAAAGCCGGTCTCACGATTACGCTCGAAATCCATATCCTTAAGTTTTTCGCCGCACATGATTCTCGTGGCAATATTTGCCAGAGGAAGACCGATGGCTTTGCTTACGAAAGGAACCGTGCGGCTTGCTCTGGGGTTAACTTCAATTACGTAAAGATTGGATCTCTGC
>JBNKQE010000448.1:0-3289 GCA_050295715.1 Leptospirales bacterium | reverse complement strand
TTGCTGATGATTTAATGGAGCCTTATCGTCCGATAATCGATGCATTGGTTTTTAGAATTGGAGACTCTGATTTGGACAAAATAAAAAAATCAATAATCTCCAAATCCCTGTTAATTGATGTTTTGTTGAATAATGAAAAAATCTGCCTCGGAAAATCTTTTCAGAATATGTGCTGGTTGCTTGTACGGGGAATGGTCGGGAAATGTAAAAAATTGGATTTGGCAACAATGAATAAGGATGTGAAAAAATGGACAGAGGAGATTATTTCCTCAGTGGGTACAAGCTAATGTGGATGATGGTTATGTTCGATTTACCTGTCAGCACTAAAAAAGAAAGAAAAGAAGCCGGTGATTTTCGAATTTTTCGTAAGCGCATTATAGAAACCTTTCCTCAGACAGGTTGGCTTATGGTTTCCTTCGTGACATTCCATGGCATGAGAGCAAGAAAGTCTTCTTCCGTTTCAGCATAGGGGACTTTCTCGAAAACATGAAGGAGATAGTGAAAGGGAATCAGTCCATGGAGTTTTGCACTCTCGATTAGACTGTAAATCAACGCAGAAGAGTTCGCGCCATCAGTTGAAGCCGAAAAAAGGAAGTTTTTTCTTCCGACAACAAAGGGTCTAACCGAATTTTCAGCGACATTGTTCGAGGGTGTCAATTCAGGGTGTTCGATGTAATTGACCAACCCTTCCCAATTGTTGAGGGTATACTTCATAGCCTTACCAAGCAGAGAACTGGAAACCGTAATGGGATACAGCTCCTCCAGCCATTCCCGCAAGAGGCTGAAAATCTCTTCAGCCTGCTTCTTTCTGACAGCGGTAAAATCTTCAATGTTATGATAGGACTTTCTCAACCCCTCCAGCTCAAAGATATCACGGATTAGATCCAGAGCCTTTTTGGCATGGGGAGATTTCGTTGCTTTCCAGCTCTTTTCAAATCGCCTGCGTGCATGGGCCCAGCACAGAGTGTGGTTGATTTTCTTTTCACCTTTATTCAATTTCTTCAGGGCTGTGACATAGGCTGAATATCCATCGGTCTGAAGCCAGCCTGAGTAATCAGAGAGAAATGATTCGGGGACCTTGGCATTTCGCCGAGGTTCATAGTGAAATAACACAGCCGGTTTCCCGGGAGGACCGCCCCGGAAAAGCCACATCCAGGACTTGCTCTGCGCTTTTCTTTTTTCCTCATTCAAGACCTGAAGATGTGTTTCATCGGCGTTGATAACCGAACCGGATTTAATATGCCGTTCCATGAGGGGAATCATCGGCTCACAGGCCTGAGCGGCCTTAATGGCCCAGTTACAGAGATTGCCTCTCGAAATCTCAACGCCGATATGTTTAAACCGCTTTTCCTGTCTATAGAAAGGAAGGGCAAATTCATATTTCTCAGAAAGACTCCAGGCTATCAACCCGGCAGTGGCAATTCCTCCGGGGATCAAGTGCTTTTTCCCTTCCGCCCGCCTGATCGCCGGAGCATCTCCTTCATCAAGATCGATACCGTCACACTTGCTACAGGCACATTTTTCATATTTCTCTTCGACTACAGTTATCTCAGCCGGTTTGATGTTCAACCTTCTGACAATGTCGTACCCGATGTGCTTCATAGATGCTCCACAGCCACAGATCTTATCCTTATCGCTTAGGAGATAAACTTCTTCGACTGTGGGAAGATTCTCTGGAAGACGTGAGGTAATGCTTTTACCTCGTTTCTTCCTCTTTTTCGCAGGTTTTTCTTTCTCATCTTCCGGCTCTGTGACTATAGCGTCCAAAGTCTGTTTGAAAGCCTCGTCTTCGGCCTCGTTGAACATGGCCGCATAGAGATGGTCTGTCTCGGTCCATTTTTCCGATTTAGGGCCAAAATGCAGAAGGTTCAGGAGTCTGACCTGCTCTTCCAGATAGCTATTGCGCTCCTTGAGCCGGACAACCTCCTCGTTCTCCTTTTCAACTACGGCCAGTCGCTGTTCGAGTTCTTTGATTCTGTTAAGAAGTTCCTGCTCTTTACTCATCGGTAATGGATTTATAACATGCTCAGGCGAATTATAAAACCCCGTTTTTAATAACTAATCGAATATTCGAGCGGTTTGTGGGCTTTGAGGAAATCTATTCCGGCCAGAAGCCACTGGATCTGCTGTGGAGTGAGTTGCTGGGCATCCCCCGGATTCTCAGGCCATGGAAATTTTCCCTCCTCTAATCTCTTGAGCCAGAGGGCGAATCCCGTTTTATCCCAGTACAGGATTTTCAGAAGCTGTCTGCTTTTATTGCAGAACACAAAGTATCCGGCACTCAAGGGATTTTGTTTCATTTCCTGTTCAACAATGGGAACAAGGGTGTTTATGGATTTCCGCATATCTGTCGGTCCGGGTTTCAGATAAATTTTGGCGTCATCGCTAAACTGAAGCACTGGAGATCTCCTTTGCCGTTTTTATCAGAGGACCGAGGAACTCCATATCCCGCTCGGGTCCAGGGTAAATTTCAATCTCCCCGATTGTTATTTTCAGCTCCGGGCTATTCTTGGGGGTGTGCGGAACCAATGGCTTGAGTTCGATAAAAGACTGCGTTTCTTTGACAGAGTAAAATTCTCTGCGTTTTTTGTAGAAAAGGTTGGGATGGATACCTTTCTGGCGGCTGAATAAGGAGATGCTCAGTCCGCTGATCTCCTGTTCCTGAATCAGACTCAGCCATTCCGATTTTGTCCGGTATTTTTTCATGTTGTACCTCCGACAAAATCATGGCAGAATTATTTTGCTGACGGTAGAAGGTGTTCTATAAAGCGCTTACCTACGAACCCATGGATGGGTGAGTTAAAACACCTAATAAAATGGGTATTGAACATAACGTTTCAGAAATATATGACGTTGGCTGAGGAACGATGCCAATGTGGCGTAGCCCGGAGCACAGCGGAGCATATATTTCTTGTTATATTTAGTACCCATTTCCTTTTTAAAACAATTCTTAAATTGTCATGGACGGCAATTTAAGCACAAATTCATAAATGTTTAAAAATATGATTTATATCCTCTATAACATTATACTGTTTTGCAACATCCGATGTAATTGATTGATGCCCTCCAGAATACAAAATGCAAAATGCATTAATCTCATTTGCTACTTCATAATCATGATATGTATCTCCGATAACAGTGATATTTTCTGTTACTTTCTCTCTAAAATAATCCTTTGCAATTTCAATTTTTGATTTTGCATATATATCAGAAAGACCAAGTATGGCTTCAAAATATGAGCTTATATTAAATTGCTCAATTTGCTGGATTAAGTTCTTCTTTTTTGATG
>JBNKQE010000447.1:0-3304 GCA_050295715.1 Leptospirales bacterium | reverse complement strand
CTCCGGAATCAACACACCGCACTGTCTTCTCGATAGAAAAAAGTATCCGAAGATTGCGTTTGCCGGATGCAAGGTTCACGAAGGGAGTGGTCCGATTACTGTGGATGCAGAGGGAAACGTAAGACTCTGCAACCAGTCACCTCATAAAATCGGGAATATTCATAAACATACTCCCGAAGAACTTGCAAAAAATCCCCTTGTTCGCCTGTGGAGGGATGCCACTCCCGATGAGTGCAAGGAGTGCAGTGCTTTCCATGAATGTCAGGCTGGATGTCGCGCTGCAGGAGAACAGATGGGACTGACTGCACATCAGCCCGATCCATATCTATTGCGCTACAGAAACTTCATAGGAAATCGAGCAACATATTGACAGATGCCGAAGAAGTCGAATTAAGTAATTCTTGTAAAAATCCGGGTTAACGTAGGTGATAATGAATGCATCCATTCAGGAGAGTTGGATCAATCTGCACTGGAAAACTTCTTACTCCAGGTTAATAGAAGCGGAAGATTTATTTCCCGGTATTCAATAGTCCATATTATTCCATTATAGCTCAGGTTTCTCCAGACCCCGATTCTTTCTCCGATGCTTTTCGGCAGCCCAGATGCTCAGTATCAAAGCAATGGCGATGATTCCGGACACAATCAGCAGGGTATGTTTAAGTCCGTCTACTTGAGCATCAATAGGGGCCAGTGTCGGTTGTCCATGGAAAGCGCTGCCGGCATGGAGGAGCACCGATGCCGACCAGATTGTTCCGAGTATGGCAACTCCCACAGTCTGTCCCAGAGTTCTCGTAATAGATAGAAGCCCTGAGGCTACTCCGAGCTGGTTGCGAGGAACCGATCCCATGATGGCACTGTTGTTTGGGGATTGGAACAGTCCTATTCCGATCCCTACCGGGAGAAATCGAATCAGATAACCTGCAGCGGTTGTCTCACTGCTCAGTGTACTTGCACTTAGATAACCCAGAGCGAGAACCGCCAGTCCGGCCATAGTGAGTGGTCGTGTACCCCATTTGTCTGATAATTTCCCGGCCTGTGGAGCGATAACGCCCATGGCGATGGGTACGACAGACATTAGAAGACCTGTGGTGCGCGTATCGTAATGGAGGGCATCTTCCAGATAGAAAGGTATAAGTATAAAAAGTCCTGCGATTGAGAAGAACGTAGTAAAACCGGTAATTACATTTATTGTGAGATGACCATTGAGAAAAATTCTGAGATCAAGCATTGGTTCGCGTGTTTTAATCTCAAGATAGATAAATAGCGACAGGAAGATGATCCAGGCAGCGAACAGAGCAAGGATTCGATGATCTGAAAAACCGATTCGCTGGCCCATTGTGAGCCCCAGTAGTAATGAGGTCAGACTGACGAAAAGGGATAGCGCCCCGGGATAGTCAAACTTCTGTCCTCCCCGTGGTTTGTGTGCGGGAATAAATTTTGCGACCATCCAGGTGCCGATAATTCCCACTGGAACATTTACAAAAAAGATCCAGTGCCAGGAAAAATGGGCCAGTATTATCCCGCCAAGAACGGGGCCGGCTACAATTCCGATGGAGACCAGTGTCCCGATGACTCCCAGCGCCTGTCCTCGCTCGTAAGGAGGAAAGGCCTCTGTGACAATGGCGGCTCCCAGTGCCATCAACATAGCTGCTCCTACCGCCTGCAGGGAGCGAAACATAATGAGCGTTTCAACATCGGGAGCCATACCACAAAAAGCCGAACCCAGGGTGAATACAATAAAACCGCTTATATAGATAGATTTTTTACCAATCATATCTCCCAGCCGGCCCATTCCCAGCATAAGCGTGGTTACTACCAGAAGATACGAGAGAACCACCCATTGCACCATTGCAAAATCAGTCTGCAGGGCTTTTTTCATAATGGGGATGGCGATATTTACTATGCTGCCGTCCAAAGTTGCCAGAAAAATTCCCATGGCCACTGCAAGCATAACACGCCATTTGTTGCTGTAATCTTCTTCTGCTGGATTTACCTGCGTGTTTTGCATTTTCGCACTCCGAATGGATAGCCCATACTTATTTATTCTCGCACCGATAAGAGAATAAATAAGTATTCAGGCGGTCAATCGGAATATCAGTTTTACTCTGATGACCGGAATTATGATTGTAATAGGTTTTAAGTAGACAATTGTGCTTCCGCAATTCGTCCGGTAAGCTTCTCTCTGTACAGTTGAGCTGCTGTATCTTCGGGAAATTCAGACAGTATACGTTCCATGAGCTGTAATGATTTTTCGTAATCATGGTGTATATAAGCCGAAACAGCGGATTCGAATTCTTCCCGTGTGGCCAGTTTCTTATCTTTAATATGAGGCGGATCTGCATCGAAGATCTCATAAATGGTTACAGAGTGATTTTTTCCTTTAACCCTCACGCGTCCTAGATGACGTGTAAAGTAGCGTTCCGGGTTCTGGCCAACATGATCCGGTTCCCCGAGACTTTTTTCATTGTCGATTGATGAATTAAGAAATGATTCTTCGCTGGCAATAATGGAAACCCCGAACATTTTTGTAAGACCTTCGAGTCGATTGGCAAGGTTTACTGCATCGCTGATTACGGTCCCCTCCATACGCTGTTCATTTCCAACTGTTCCGAGGATCAGGTTGCCGGTATGAATTCCAATTCCGATGTGGATCTCCGGTTTTCCCCCAGCTTTTCTCTCTTCATTGTAACTGGATAGTACAAACTGCATGTTCACCGCAGCGGAAATAGCGTCGGAGGGTGTCTGGTGAAACAGGGCCATTATGGCGTCGCCGATATATTTATCAATGAAGCCATTGTGTTCCTGAATAACCGGACTTATTCTTTTTAAGTAAGCATTGATAAATTGAAAATTTTCTCCCGGGGACATTGATTCTGATAGAGTAGAGAATGATCGTATATCAGAGAAAAGTACGGTCATCTGTCTTTCTATCTGATCGCCCAGCTTAAGATCCATGATACTTTTTTTTTCAAGAAGTCCGAGAAACTCAACGGGAACAAATCGGCTGTAGCTGGAATTCATAGTCAGCAGATTCTCCGTAAGGTTTTCAACGCTGGTGAGTGCATTGGAGAAGCGCTGGGAGAGGAGAAAAGATTGCGATATAATAAAAACAATCAACCCCAGAGGTACAAAATTACCGGTTGCTATGAGCTGGTTGTTGTAAAGGATGTCATTTATAACCATTAAAAAGAGAAATACAACACCGCTTATAGCAATAACGGATCCCTCTCTTTTGTGCAGGATAGCTCGTATCATTACATAACCAATTATATAAATACTTACGATAAGAGTAAAAATTTGATAC
>JBNKQE010000446.1:0-3313 GCA_050295715.1 Leptospirales bacterium | reverse complement strand
GGGATTTGCTTGATATTTATGATTACGATTTTGTAGATCCCTGGAGGCTGTTTCGTAAGCGGGGCCGTATATCGAGCTACGATGAGCAGGCCTCTCGGCTTCTTCAGCTTGTAAGTTCCGCTTATCGTTACAAAGACCTGGCGCCTCACGCACTTCCATACTGGCTGCGCTCCATCTTTCACCGACAGAAGTCATATGAGAATTATGCCGGTATGAGTATTGGAGCCGGTGGAATCAGTCATCGTGGTTATACTGCCCCGACATTCTCATTTCGCGTGAACCCTGTTCTGCGAAAAGAGGGCCTGCTGTTTGAAGCGCCCGATCCGTTGTTTTTAAATCATGAGAAACCGGAAATTGTCTTATTCGAGGGTGGATGCGAAGAGCAGGACCCGGACAGGGTAATTCTTGCGGAGGTATTGAAAAAGGGCTGGCAGAGATTGGAACCCACTTTTTTCAACGGATATGCCGATGACAGAGAGCTCTGCGTACACGTAAAACCGGGCTACTATGATCCTGACAGAGCGGACATCTCTGGTCTGCGATTATCCTGGTTTGCCGGGAAGTCCTATCCTCATGTTACGGAGCGGCCGCTTCGACGGGAGGACGGACTCTACGCAGCCATGTCCGATAAAGAATATTTGGAATCTTTTCAAAAGAGGCTTATGAATTACTCAAGGCCGGGGACTGTATACCTGAAGGCCTTGAAGGAGAGTCACGAAGTATGGGGCAAGCGCGAATTTGACGGGGAGCTTCCGACTGCCAGGTCCCTTCGGAATATTACACAAAATGTTATCGCAGACGGGATTCCGGTAATGGTTGTACGCGCTCCTGAAAATCCGATATCAAAGAAGTGGTACGGAAGTTCTGTATGGTATGACTCTTATGGAGTATTTCTGAATGACACAACACGGATGTGCAATGAATGCGCGTACATTGACCTGGGTGACAGTCTTACCGCGCAGATGTTTTATGATTACCATCATCTGAGTTATTACGGAGCGCAAATCTTTTCTGATTCCATCGCAGATGAGATCATGCAAATGCAGAAGAGCAGAGCGGGGCAAGGGAATTAATATGAGTACATCCGGAGACCTGGTGGTCGGTATTGATGTCGGAGGCGAGAAGAAAGGATTTCATGTGGCTGCAGCCAGCGCTTCTACAGGCAGGGTATTCTCATTGTTTCACGGATTGCGTGCGGACATTGTTAGTGATTTTCTAAAACAGATGGAGATCGCGGAAAACGGAAAAATTCGCGTAATTGCGATAGACTCACCCTGCAAACCTTACAGAGAGTCGGACAGCACGCGAGCTGCGGAGAAAGAACTTCGGGCAAAGGGCTATCGCATATTCTGGACACCGAAAAAAGAGAAATACATGGAAAGCCTGGAACACGAAGACACCGTTTCCTGGATGACGAATGGAGGTCTGCTTTTTTCAACTCTGCAAAACACCTTCCCCGGGATTGCAATAGTTGAGACATTCCCAACAGCAGTGTCCGATAGGATTCTCAGCTCACGTTTGAGTTTTGATGTGTCGCTTTTGTATAACAAAGAATCGCGAAAGCATTACGGAGATTACATCGATTCAGTTCTTGCAGCTTCATCTGCCATCTCTTTATATTACAGGGAATTTGAAAGTATCGGTGATTGTGATGAGCAGGGTCCGGTAATCCTTCCCCGGCAGAATATGAGAACCTACACACTCGCTATAATATTCAATGAAAAGAAGATTTTGCTCGGGAAAAAGAAACGGGGTTTTGGTAAGGGGTTGTACAATGGATTCGGCGGAAAGCTGGAAGACGGAGAGACTTTACTTGAGGGAGTAGAGCGAGAGCTTCATGAAGAGGCGGGGATTCGCTGTATGGATCTCAAAGAGGCCGGTTCTCTGGATTTTACCTTTACGGGAGCGGATGAGGGTATACACGGGATTGTTTTTTGCGGAAGTAAGATTGGAGGAGAGATCCAGGAGAGCGATGAGATGGCACCCGTGTGGTTCGATCTGGATAATATTCCCTATGACAGTATGTGGGAGGATGATCGACTCTGGCTTCCTGCGGTTTTAAGAGGATATCGCGTTCGCGGTTCCTTTCACTTCAGCGCGGATGAGAAGATGGAGAGTTATAATCTGGATATTTATTGAGAAGCGGAGTACCCCGCAGGATTTGCGGAGAACTGTCATAAGGAAGAAGAGTTTTTTTATCCGCGTTGCGTTATTTTATATTGCGTTGCCATTGCGAACGATCTACGTTATACTGGCTTTTTGCGCCAGCTCAAAGAGCTTCCGAATCGCTTTTTTACCCTCTTCGCCGGGATCAAGAGAGTAGTCATTTACATATAGATCGATATGAGAACGTATTACCTCGTCCTCAAGCGCCTGTGCATTCTTTTTAATGAAGTCCCAGGCGGGTGTAATGTCGCGTCTGACCTCCGCAAGGCTCGCTTTGATCTTCTGTTCGATATGATCCGCTACTTCAGAGGGTATATCTTTACGAATGGCAATCCCGCCCAGGGGTATGGGAAGACCTGTATGGGATTCCCACCAGTCCCCCATATCACGAACAGGAAAGAGTCCCATTCCCTGATAGGTGAATCGCTCCTCATGAATGATTACTCCGTATGACTCTTCGCCTGATCTTAACTTGCTGAGAATTCTGTCATATCTCTCAGGAATAAAATTTACACGGTCCAGATCGATCCCGCTCTCATTCAAAAACAGATGTAAGAGAAGGTTTGCCGTTGTATATCTGCCGGGGATAAGGATTCGGATCCTGTCCTTTTGAGCTTTCGCGGTCAATTGTTCCAGAGCCCTCTCTTTATGATCGGGGCCGGTAATCAAAATGGGGCCGCATCCGCGTCCCAGTGCTCCGCCGGCATCCAGCAGACGGTACTCACTCTGTAAAAGAGCGATTGCAAAATAAGAGAGTTTGCTGATCTCGTGTCTTTGTTCTTCAATGGCCCGTCTGTTCAACTCTTCCACATCTTCCAGAACCAGCCGTATCGTATGGTCAGTAAAACCAGGATTACTGAATTTATGGAAAATAAATGTGTCATTGGGGCAGGGGGAAATGGCAAGATCAAGATTCATCGAGCCCAGATTCTTGCGGGATGCAGTTTATGCAATGATTTTCCTGAAACCGTCAGGAGTGAATAGTTTACATAGAAAGCAATCAATTCAGGGGAAAAGATTGCCAGATAAGCCGGGATTCAAAAAAAAGGAGGTAGACTGGAACTGAACCATTCATTCTGTTCCGGAATAAACCTGACGGTCTCTAAGCCAGTTATTACTATGAAAAAAATCACAGATATAATCTTCT
>JBNKQE010000445.1:0-3325 GCA_050295715.1 Leptospirales bacterium | reverse complement strand
GTTGTGACAGCAAAAGGTCTGGCGGCGCGAGAACAACCGGTCAACGCAGGCACCCCGTTGAACTCAGAGGCTGATGAGCTCTATCCCACACTGACGCGTGATGGAAATACTGTAATCTTCAACTCGAAGAGGGGAGGATTGAAATATCACGATATATTCATCTCTTCAAAAGATGAAAATGGGAAATGGCAGAAGCCACAGCCCATGAAAGTGCTCAACTCGCCCTACAATGACGAGACGCCTTTTATAACTCCGGAAGGAGATATGATACTTTTCGCATCGGACCGTGATGGCAGTCTGGAAATGCCGAAAGACACGTACGGGAGAATACGGGTTTCCTACGACCTCTATCGCTCCATCAAACAGCCTGACGGAAGCTGGGGAAGGCCGGAAAAAATTGAGGGAAATATCAATACGGCAAATCATGAACGGTTCCCATCGCTTTCGCCGGATCGAAAGACAATATTCTATTCGAGCTGGGAATTCGGGAAGCTGGACAGTATAAGAGTGATGCGGGCCGAGGCGTCGGGAGGTGGCTATACAGGTGCGCGGCCTCTTTCGGGAATCATCAATAAAGGGGCCAAAGAGGTTCAGTTCGTTTACGATCCAGGTAAGAAGGGATTTCATTTTGCAGCCACAAGAAAGGGTATGGGAGGCTGGGATATGTTCTTTGTGCCCTATCGCGGCGGAAATTTCGGAAACGTGGAAAATCTGGGCAGCGATTTTAATACAGCTGATAATGAGATCGCAATGGCAGTGGCAGGAAGTCAGATGGTTATATCGAGCAATCGGCCGGGTGGTGTCGGCGGCTATGACCTCTATTTAAGCGAGGCCTCGAATAATTCTAATATACACTTCCCCTTTCGGGTGATAGATGAAAAGACGAAAAAACCTCTTGAGTCCAGAGCGAAAATAATTGTAAAAAAGGCTGCCGTGGATAAGAACAATGCGAAGGGGTGGAGTGTTGAAAAGCATACAAAGGCGGATGGGCTTTTTAAGCTGGATACATCGGAAAAGGTGGAGCAGTTTCAGGTAATAGTGGAAAAAGATGGCTATCTTCCCTTCTCGCAGGAGTTCTATACAGCCGATGCGCCAGAGAAAGTTATAGATCTGCCGTTGATTCCCGTAGAGAAAGAGGCGAAACTTGTTGTGCACGATATTCGCTTTGACTATAACTCTGCAAAGCTAAGAGACGAATCCAGGGAGGTACTGGATTCTCTTGTGGATTTCTTGAAAAAATACCCGAAGGTAAAACTGTTAATATCCGGTCATACCGACCTTCACGGAGCCGATGTATACAACAATGTGCTCAGTCTGGAACGGGCAAAGTCTGTGCGGGATTACCTGGTGGATAAGGGGATATCGATGGGGAGATTCCGTCTGAAGGGCGCCGGCAAAACAGAGCCGCTGAAAAAAGGAACCGGCCCGGGGTTTGACGAAGAGAACAGGCGAACCGAGTTTGAAATCATTGAAACGGATTGAGAGCGGTGTGCCCGGTATGGGACGATAGCGAACCGGGCTGGTTTTGCGGGGAGTGGGGCATCTCTTTTTATACATTGCAATTGGCAAAAATCAGGGACTGAAACGCCGTATTATTTGTGCTGCATAAATATTGAAGCCTCTCACAGAGTAAATTGAAACCTGTAAGTAGTTGCCTTACCGGAGTCCCAGCTTTTCGTTTTTATTGAGAAGAGATATCGCTTCCTGTAAACGTTTGTCAAGGGTCTCTTTGCGTTTTGCACTGTTGAGCCATAAAACATACTGTTTTTTATGACCCGGCGCAAGCTTTTGAAAATTTGCCCAGGCTTTTTTGTATTTCTGCAGCTCTTTTTTTATCCCGGGAGAAAATTCGACCGCGACAGCCTCTCTTGCCTCGATGATATCATTGCTGTAGGTTGTACCGCGGTTGAAAGCATCAAGTCCGGCCTTCGTCATTTTCCCGTCTGCAATCATTTTTTGTGCAATTTTAATATTTCGAGGTGACCATTTGCTGTTGGACTTGCGCGGTGTAAAACGATAAGTGTATCTCTCATCGTCTATACGTTTTTTTAATCCATCTATCCAGCCGAAACATATTGCCTCCTCCAGGGACTCCGCATATGTAATGGAGGGTTTGCCGGTATGTTTCTTAAAAAAAATCAGCCAGACTTCATTAACGTTACTGTGATTTTTTCGTAGCCATGCATGCCAATCTTTGCGGGTTACAGCCTGGAATTCCATATTTATCATACCTCTTACTTCGGACCCTGACGGGAAAAATATATGCAATCAGGCATTTTGCTTGTTCCTGAGTTGTTTCTGATGACACTCCTCTTTTTCATTTACTGATTTGTCGAAGCCCGTCCCCTGAAAATGGAAAGTAGTATTCCCCGGGTAGCCAGCCGGTAGGGGTACATAATTATACAGTTGTGCGCAGTGCATTGTTTATACAAGTTCAAGTTCTTTTATAGACTTTATGTTTTTCAATTCTTTATTCAAAGATTCTCTCTTGATTTCAAGATCATAATGATTTTGCAGATTTAACCAGAACTCTGCTGAATTTCCAAAGAATTTGGATAAACGCAATGCAGTGTCCGCACTGATCGAACGTTTGCCATGAATAATGTCACTGATTCTTTTCGGATCAATGTGAGTTTCTTTAGCGAGTCTATAAGCGGAAATATTCATTGGCTTCAAAAAGTCCTCCAGTAATATTTCACCGGGGAAAATGTTATCCAGGTTTGCATTCATTTTCATTATCTCCTACTTATGATAAACAGTGATTTCTACATCGTAAGCATTTCCGTTCTTCCATTTGAAACAGATTCTGAATTGATCATTGATCCAGATAGCATTTTGACCTTTTCTGTCGCCAGTCAGGGGATGATGTTTATTACCGGGAGGTATTTTTAAATCTTCAAGAGGAATAGAGCTATCAATCTATAAAAGCTTTCTTCTTGCCGTTCTTTGAATAGAAGCCGGAAACTTACGGGAAGATTTTCTATTCCGGATTTTTTCTGTTTCTTCATCTTTGAATGATAAAATCACAATATATAATGGTGTTAAATACCCATGGTGTCAAGTGAAGTTAATGTTGATTATTCTGCTTGAAATTGAATTATCTTGATTTTGCTTCCGAAAAGCTCCATTAAAATATGGGCATTCCTGACGGAATCTATATTTGATTCGTAACTTCCTTGCATTGGAAAACAGTAATAATCAAAATGGAGTTTTGAAAAATGCTGGCTTGCGAATAATGACCTGATTATACGAGCTATGGCGAGCCAAATCTGTCCGTAGCCCGGTGCGGTGCATGCATTATAATCTCCCCAAATTGCATGCATCC
>JBNKQE010000444.1:0-3327 GCA_050295715.1 Leptospirales bacterium | reverse complement strand
AATACAAAATTTTATCAACCATTCTGATAGTTACAGCCTTACTCCCGGCCCATGCAAGACCGGCTGCTGATTATACTGATCCGGATCAGTGCTCCAGCATTACAGGGGATCAGGGACAACAGGCTGGAAATCAATGTGTTTCTAAAGTCTTTGATCATTACGACATAATACTTAATAAAACCTACAAAAAACTAATCACACTTCTGAATAAAAAGAAACAGAAAAGACTGATTCAGGCCCAGAGAGCATGGATCATATTTCGCGATAAAGACTGTGAATTCTCAGGTTCCAAATACGAAGGCGGATCCCTTGAGCCCTACGAATCAGGGGTCTGTAAAGTAAATCATACTAAAAATCGAATAAAAGAGCTCACAATAGAACTCGAATATTATACTATGGTCCAGTAGTAATCCTCTTTCGCTCATTTTGAAATTATGACTGACGGACTGACGTCAGGCATCACCATACACTCAACTTATTTCTGACGGATTGATTCATACACAATCAACAAAATCACACAAATACCAGAACAGGCAGGTTTGAAATAATATTATACATTATTCCTTCGTCTCAAACGTATGAGGGAGAATGATCATGATTCAAGAAAAATATGAGTATGTCATTGTTGGTGGTGGTCTGGCCGGTGCCTCTTCAATCAAGGGAATCCGTGAGCTGGACAATCAGGGAAGTGTCCTGCTTGTATGCGAAGAAAGTCATCTACCCTATGATAGACCTCCTCTGTCAAAAAAACTCTGGTTTGAAGATTCCGGTGAAGAAGATATAATACTTTATGATAATGAATATTATATCAAAAATAATATAACAGTTTCACTCAATACAACTGTTGTTTCTTTGAATACAAAAGAGCTCACGATTGTTACAAACAATGGCAATACAATTAGTTATGGAAAATTACTTCTTGCAACCGGGGGCTCTCCGCGTCGCCTGGCGATACCGGGAGGAGATTTGGAAGGTATTTACTACTACCGGTATCTGGATGACTATATATCACTGAAAAATAAAGCGAAAGCGAATACGAGAGCCGTAATTATTGGCGGCGGATTTATCGGATCGGAGATGGCTGCCGCTCTCGCAATGAATGATGTTCAGGTCACAATGCTATTTCCTGAAAAACATATATGTGGCAGGGTATTTCCCGACGATCTCGCTTTTGCTCTTCATAAGAAGTTTGAAGATAAAGGTGTATCCATACATGCAGGGGATATTCCGGATTCCATATCAAAAAATGGCTCAACATATATAACACATTCAAAAAATGGTGAAGTAATTGAATCAGATATTATTATAGCCGGAATTGGTATTTTACCTTCGGATAAGCTGGCTGGAGACTCAGGACTTGCAATTGATAAGGGAATTATTGTCGATGATACACTTCGCACATCGGACCGTTCTGTATTTGCGGCAGGAGATGTGGCTCGCTTTCCCTATTCCTCATTGAATAAATCTGTAAGAATCGAACACTGGGATAACTCCTTGAATCAGGGTGAACTGGCCGGAAAGAACATGGCTGGAGAAAACGAGTCATACACTTATATGCCCATGTTTTTTTCTGATCTTTTTGATTTCGGCTATGAGGCCGTCGGCGATGTTAACGTTGACCTGGAAATTATAAGCGACTGGCAAACGGTCAATGAAACCGGAGTCCTGTATTATATGAAAGAGGGCCGTGTCCGAGGAGTTATGCTCTGTAATGTATGGGAAAAGGTAGAAGAAGCTCGTGAGCTGATTCGCAGTGGTAAAGTATTTAAACCGGACGAATTAATCGGTTTAATTCATTAAAATAGCCAGATAAATGACTGGATGAATGATTGTACAATTGGATCAATGTAATTATGGTATTCTTACTCTGGTCGATTATTCGTATCCCGATCTGACATTACCAGACAAACGGAAAGAGTCTGTATTTTACACTCTTTTTGTATTCCTCATACCCATCCAGTTCCTCAAGAAGCATTTTTTCTTCGCCTGATATTCTGAATACTAAAAGAGGAATACCTATAGCAAACATTAACAGTCCGTATTGCGATCCCAGAAGAAGAGATGCTCCAATCATCATTAACATATCGCCGAGATATTTGGGATGCCTTACAAAACTGTATACTCCCCCGGTAACAACTCTGTGATTTCGTTCTTTCTGAATTTTCACCTGTGTGGATAGAAATGCATTAACAACGGATGTCTGGTATTCCAGGTAGAGTGACGGCAGCAGAACTACTCCTCCGATAGCTTTTAACCATAGAGGGAATTCCGGTGAGAGTTTAAAACGATGTGCGTCCAGAGGTAAAACCACAAACCATGTCGCTGCCATTATGTATATACCGACCATTAGATATTTATCCCATTTCTTCTGATTTTCACCACCGGGAAGAGAAGCTCGATCGGCAAGAAGCTCCGGATTTTTTATGTAAAGATATGTCGAGTTTGACAGAACCATAACATCAAACCAGATACTAAAAATCCATCCTTCTTTCCACTGCCAGTCACCGGCCAGAAGAAGTATGATAAACGGAGGTATTAACCCTGTAACCATCGATGAAATTACAAACTTCCATACTGGCATCCTCTTGATAGTATCAGCTTTCATTATATCCCTCTACAACATTAGACGTGATAAAAGATATAAACGTTTATAATGACTTAGTTTTGCCTGCTAATTAATTCTCCAATTTTCCTTTCGTATATAATCGCACAGCAGACTGTTACTATATATTCGCATAATATTTCCGAAGTACGTAGATTGCATGGAGTGTTATCCATCTGGATTCTTTTCCCTTCTCTTCAACAGGAACAAGAGTACGGTCGTTAAATGAGTCTTGCATGATCCATTGTCCGTTATCCATTCGTTTTGAAAGTAGAAATTCGATAGCGTCCTGCATACGATTATCTCTAAAACCAAGGTCCGTAAGAATTTTAAGTATTTCCAGTATATTCGTTTGATACATTAAGGGAAACCCAAAACGTTTCCAGCCAGGTTTTGAAACCTTATTCAGATTATGGCTTCGCTTATATATATGATGTATCAATAAAAACTCTGCCCCCTTTTTTATAGTTTTATTTATGGAGGCAGTCCGTTTCCCGGGAGGAATCGCAGCAAGGGCTTTCAATGATTTAACAACACCCATGTGACACGTATGGTTTCCCCAGCATATTTCAAAAGCATCATATGGCCATCCAGAAGGTGGATTCTTCGCTCCATCGTCAAATCGCTGGTAACGGGTAATCCACTGAATTCCTTTTTGGACACGGTGATCTTCCAGATAACCAAAGTGAATCAAAGCCTGTAACATATTTCCTGTAAGACATGGA
>JBNKQE010000443.1:0-3341 GCA_050295715.1 Leptospirales bacterium | reverse complement strand
GGGTCAGGTCTCCATTGTTGATGCGAATTCCGATCTTATCCAGTTCGTCTTTCAAAACTATGCGGATGTGTTTCATTGCTTGCTTACTTCATGTTTGCCGCCTCACGCAGGCGATATTAAACGTGCTTCTTGCAGGCGCGGGCAATCGAGAGAGTGCGATTTTAACGGGAGGCAGGTCAATCCCGTCCGTTCGAACAATCCTTCGGATTGGCTCACGGCACGCTTCACTCGGGTTTGACCTTCCTCCCGTCACACTACGATTTCTTGATTGCCCACGTTTGCGAGTAAACTACGGTTGGGGCGCCTGCGAGGAGGCGGCTATCACTTGTTCGCTGGTGGGGGGCTGCCTGCGCGACCGGGCTTTCCCTGGCGAGGGACTTCCCAGCACCACTTTCATTTTATTGATAAATAAATGTATACTTCAACAAAGTGGTGCCGGGCCCCTCCTTCGCCTGGTCAATCCCTGGCGGGAAGGGCATGCTTTTGTTTTAGATTGTTTCGTATTTATAACATTTTGGGTTGTCGTCTGGCGATCTGTTTTGTTAAAGATCTATCTTCTACTGTCACTCACACCTTCGCACCCTCTACTTACTCTGAGCAAATCTCCCTTGTATGGGAGATCCTATCGTGGAATCCCCATGTATGCTGCACAGCACCGTATAACCAACGCTACCCACTACCGGGCTTTCCCGTGATTTAAAATAACAAAGCCACTCCGAAGAGCGGCCCTGGGGGTGTGCCCGGCATGGGCTGTAGCGAGCCGGTGAAAATCCGGTTATTACCCGGAAAGGAGGGAAAATACAGACGAGGGCAAGGGTGTCCGAAGATGGTGCTGGGTCACCCACATGCTCGCCTGAAGGGCTCACACGTCGGGTAGCTATGGATTATGCGAAAGGGGCTGGGCAGCAAATCTCACTGGAACCTAACACTATAATATATATCCAGAGGAACAGGCATAACTTTCTTCACATCATTATACAGGATTGTAATAAATACCATCCCCTTTCCTTTCTTCCAGATCGCTACCATATGGGCGCGCTTAAACCCTTTTCCGAAATCGGAATGCGGTTCAATATCCATAGCCATACCAAGATCCGCACCAAACTCACTTCGCACAGCTTCCACAGGAAACATCATAAACTGACCTTTGATCGCATCGGGCTCCTGTCCGGTGACATTGGAAAGGGTTGGGAGAATCATCGTTAAAAACATCTGCTTGTTTTCTTCTTCCGTTTGTCGCTGCATCTCCCACGGAAAAGCAGAAACTCGCACCTCTCCCTCGTAGCCTTTTTTTCTAAACGCATACTGATACAGAAAATCTTGCTGCACGACAGGTTGAACGGTTACAAATTCCGGGCTACCTGTAAAAACAGCGCCGACGGATACCATTGCATTCTCAAAGTCTGGATAGGGATTTTCCTCTGCGAAGGCAGAAAAAGAAATCGCAAAAAGAACTATGTTCGAAAGAAATTTTAAGTTTGTATTCATGGCTGCTCGATTACATTTATTTTATTATATATTTATCAAGGTCCGGTAATAATCATTGGCGCTTTGCCATATCTCTTTTTATATTCCATTGCAAATTCATGCACTGCCTCTTGAGTAATTTCAAGGCTATTCTTTCCGTTTAGCGGACCGAACTCAAGGCTTTTCAGCCCCTTGAGATTTATTAAATACTCGAAACTCTTGTTGGTAAGATGATACTGATAGATAAAGTTCAAATAGGTAGGGATATCACGATCTCCTCTTGCTTCTACAAAAAGACGTACGCCTTCATCGGTTAAAGGGCCACCTTTTTCCGAACTATAACCTGGAACTGTTATCCCTATATTCCCGTTCAGTTTTGCGAGATATGGCATGATATCATCACCATGACCCTGAAAATCCAGTCCGAATTCCTTCGAATGAATCCGGTTGTGCCCTTCAATATCGTCAAATGGAATCGTGCTCAACTCCCCGTAGCTCAATACATCCGTTTTCTCATCATAAATCTCTAAGGGCTCGTATGCTATACGTTTTAACTGGCTACACCCCTCAAGACCGCTAATCGCACCTATTTCCAGATGCGAAGATTGAATAAAAATATGACTTACTGTTCCAAGGGAACAAATGCTACTAAAATCCCTTTCACTTACCCGCATTTTCTTTAAATCGATAACATGGATATCCTTGACCGATTTGTCATATTCAATACTCCGTTCATTGAAATATTGTAATAGATCATCTTTACTTTCCTTTGCCTCACAAGAGAAGGCGAGCACAAGAATACTGAGCATCAATAGATATCTGAACTTCATATTTTCCCTCTTACTTCAGTGGTTTTGGTATATACTGGTAGTAATACTGCGGACTGGCATAAGCACGTGTGTTAAACAATACACTTTGCTTATAACTATTAAAACTCCGTGGATCAAATGTACTACCGTGAGCAAACGATCCACCGGGTCCTTTGGTACCGTGTGCCGAAGAGTCCCATACCGTCCAACTTATATCGTCCGGTCTTCGAATAAGTGCAATGGTATGACTACTACTAATCCTCAAAAGAATTCCATTGCTTTTAGTTGTCTTTAATAGATCGGCGAGTTGAGCATACCTTGAATTTTTACTTCCGGATAATTCGCCAATTTTCAGGCTCATCGGCTTCCCTTCGAGATTTTTATAATTTTCAGCGATATTGTTTCCTGCCCATACTTTCCCATCACTTCCTCGAATCCAATGAAATCCCTTGTATTTATTCTCAGCAGTTATTATTCTTTTTGCATTATTAATAAAGAAATTGGTAGGATCCTCTTCAACCTGTGCACCGTTCGATTTCAATGCAGCCCACATGGCCATTGCATGACACCATGTCGCTTTCATTTTAGCTGGTGTTATATTGAGAGCATTTCCTATTTTTTCCTGTGTTACTCTTGCAAGAGCCGCAAGTTCCGGATCGTGCCCAACTCCCTCATATTGATATAACATATCCCTTTTATCAAGAATATCAGGTATATTTTTATCAGCTGTGATTTTTTTTATCTTTTCATTAAAATTATAGAATATTGTTTCCAACTGTGCAATTTTTTCCGGTGTCATTTCCAGACCATATGGATTTTCCAGCGTTGAATCCCAGCTCATCTGTTTTTCAGGTGGCAATGCACTCTGGAATATTTTTCCCTCCTTTGTACGAATTACGTAATCACCAGTTTCTGGATTATATAATGTCTCTGAGCCATCGGCATTATCACCAATTTTTTGATAGTTCCCAGCGCCTCCATTTAGAATTTCCTCTTCTTTTCGGAACGCCTCGACAGCTCCTAACGCCACCTGACGCTGGTCATACAGCACATTGTTCGTATTTC
>JBNKQE010000442.1:0-3368 GCA_050295715.1 Leptospirales bacterium | reverse complement strand
GTCTAATGCGTGAAAATGGACTTGTAGCACGTCCTGAAAAGCGTTTTAAGGTCACAACAGACTCAAAGCATGATTATCCGATTTCACCCAATTTGTTGAATCGAGATTTCTCTGTAATGAGTATCAATGAATGCTGGGTAAGCGATATTACTTACATTGACACATTTGAAGGATGGCTTTATCTCTGTTCCATTCTTGATCTTTCTTCCAAGAGAGTTGTGGGCTGGTCAATGGCTGACCATATGCGTGCTGAACTTGCTATAAACGCTTTGGATATGGCTGTATTGCATCGTAATCCTCCTGAAGGAATAATCTTTCATTCTGATCGTGGGGTTCAGTATGCCTCAACGTCTTTCAGAGAGAAATTAAAATGTTACAAGATGACTCAGAGCATGAGTCGCAAAGGGAACTGCTGGGACAATGCTCCAGCTGAAAGTTTTTTCTCAACGCTAAAGATGGAAGAGGTCTATACTCGCAGAAAATATCAAACAATAAAGGAGGCAAGAAGAGCAATATTTGAGTATATTGAAATATTTTATAATAGGCAGAGAAGTCATTCTTCGCTTGACTATATGTGCCCTGTAGAATATGAAGAGTTTAGTTTGCAAAAAGTTGCTTAACTGAGTGTCCGGAAAAGACGAGAGTGTAAAAAAGATTGTGTAAATAGCCATATCAAATAATTAGGTTTAAGGAGAAAGATATGGCTAAATCAAAAGATCAGATTGATAAATTATTGGATGGGATTGACTTCAAGAATTTATCATCAGAAGAGATCACCGGACCGGATGGGCTTTTAAAACTACTTTCCAAACGTATGCTGGAAAAAGCAATGGAAGCTGAAATGGAAGATCATCTCGGTTATGAGAAACATCAACGTTCGCAAACACACTCACCAAATTCCCGAAATGGTACAAGTAAAAAAACTGTCTCAGCGGAAATAGGAAATATTCCTATTGATGTGCCACGAGACCGAAACGGTGAGTTTGAACCGAAAATTATCCCAAAACATCAGAGGCGTTTTGACGGTTTCAATGATAAAATAATTTCCATGTATGGTCTGGGGATGACAACCAGGGATATACAGAAATATCTTTATGAAATCTACAATGTTGAGGTTTCACCTGAGCTTATAAGCAATGTTACAAATGCTATCATGGATGATGTGATGGAATGGAGGAGCCGTCCTCTTGACAGCATTTATCCCATTGTGTTTTTTGATGCACTTGTTGTTAAAGGCAGAACAGATGGCAGAGTATTAAATAAATCGGTTTATACGGCCATAGGAATCAATATGGAGGGAGAAAAAGAGGTTCTAGGCCTCTGGATAGCAGAAACAGAGGGAGCTAAATTCTGGATGGGTATTATAACTGAACTGAAAAACAGGGGCTTAAACGATATCCTTATTGCCTGTATTGACGGTTTAAAGGGATTTCCGGAAGCCATAAATGCAATGTATCCGCAAACCCGGATTCAACTTTGCATTGTACATATGATCAGGAATTCAACCCGGTTTGTTACGTGGAAAGAACGCAAGGCACTCTGTGCCGATCTAAAAAAGATTTATACTGCCATTACAGAAAATGAAGGATTGAATGCACTTGACAATTTTGCTGAGAAGTGGGACAGTAAATACCCGATGATCTCAAAATCCTGGCGGGAAAACTGGGATAATCTGAATGAATTTTTTAATTATCCGGATTATATCAGGAAAGCAATATATACGACAAATGCCATTGAGTCACTCAACTCAAGTCTTAAGAAAGTCACAAAAAAAAGGTCAGCATTCCCTACCGATGATGCTATTTATAAGGTTCTGTATTTGGCCTTGACGAATGCTTCTAAAAAATGGACAATGCCGATTAGAAACTGGGGTGCGGCTATCAATCAATTTGCGATTCACTTTGAAGGAAGAGTGCCGATTTAACGAGAGTGTAAAAGGCTATTTACACAAAATATCTGACACTCTTTATAATTCTTATGGCTTCAAATACCCGCAAGATTCCTGAACATACACATTATAATTAGCCAATACCATTATTGAATTACCGGCTTTATAATAAGAACATTTTTTATCCGCCCATAATCTTACGTTAAATGTTCTGAAAATACATCTGCAAAATGTCTTTGTTTTTATTTCTTCAGCAAGATCATTTTCATACTGTTGGGAAGGAGTAACTAAAGTACTACACTTATCGATAAAGCTTTTTTCAGATAATACAAGATTTTTACATCTTAAATTATTTTTTTTATCTTTACCGAATAAATTATGACTGAAAGTAATTATAAAACTCATACTTATTATTGTTATTAATGTTAAAAAAATAATCTTTTTCATAATTCCTTTTCCTCCATCTTATTATTATCAATGATCAATAATCATCTCATATTTGTAAAAATTTATCAAGAAAAATATATGCGAATTTTGCATATATTCATTAATCGCATATATTTTACCTGTGAAAGGAAAACCTCGGAAAACTATCCATCGTAAAGAATATGGTATTTTGATAAAAAAACTTATCGAAGCCAGGAAGGAATGCGGCTTAACACAACAACAGGTTGCCGATAAATTAGGCTGGAGACAGGATTACATATCAAAATTAGAATCGAAACAGAGACGGCTTGATATCCTTGAATTATCAGATCTTGCAAAGATATACAATAAAAATATAGACTATTTCATTGATCATTTGGAAAAAAAGAAATAAAGTGTTTGAAATTACTTTACCTGATACCAAATACTTCTGTGAAGTAAAAAGATCTGTGCGAACTCTTCTTCTTGTCTTCCTCTTCTCCGTGCCTCCACGGCAAATCTTAAACAGGATTTTCTCTATAAACCGGGTTCATGGAATTGTTACACCCATCCACACCAATTGTAACTTTTTATCCGCAAAACAGTACATACATCTATTCCGGAATCCCACTCAGCTTCCGTGAGATTAAATTAGATAAAATCCGGAAAAGGAAAACAGATGAGCTATTTTTTAATTATTTTTGTGATAGGTATATTAATTCTCATTCACGAATCGGGACATTTTATCGCGGCAAAAATATCAGGGATCCCCATCTCCCGTTTCTCAATCGGTTTTGGTCCCGTATTATGGTCCCGGAAGATCGGGGATACCGAATACTGTTTTTCCGCGTTTCCCCTGGGGGGTTATGTTACCCCGGCTGTCAGTGATGTTTCCGGGTTTTACAGGATTCCATGGAAGAAGCGCCTTTTTTTCACACTGGGCGGACCCCTGGCGAACATATTATCCGCATTAATGGGGATAATCTTATTAAATATTCTCTCTCAAAATATCACATTCAATTCAATTATTGTCGATCCTCTTTTAAAATTAATTTCATATCTCCGTCAATTTATC
>JBNKQE010000441.1:0-3375 GCA_050295715.1 Leptospirales bacterium | reverse complement strand
GACTATTAAGATCAATACTACTTGCAAGAATCAGAGCCAAGAAACAGGTTAATTTTAGTTTATTCATATTCATATTCAACCTTACAGTATATTCTAATTATTAATATTTAAGAATTACATCTTTTGGTTCCAAATTGTTATAATACTATTTTATGTAGGCAACCACAATTTTGTATTATAGATTATGTTCCATATGCTTATCAATTTTAATATCCTCTAAAGAAGTATTTGTGCAATATTTAATAATTTTCTAATGTATTTTTACAATAAAGAATTCGGCACTAGTCATCGGTAGAACGTTAGATTTCTATCCTGCAGAACCCAAAATAAAACATCCCGGAAGACCCGAGATATTTACAATAAAGAATCTCTTCTGCTGGATAGAACTCGTTGTACTAAACCGGCTGCAAGAGAATATTTACTCTATGGGTTTTGTATCTCGTTTTTTACTTTCTGGAAAAGTATAACATCGTAATTGGAGAGGAACAAACTGAAAAAAGGTCTTTTAAATCTGTTTAATCGGTTTCTGAAAAGTATTATTCCCGGGAGAATACTGCTTTTTAAGGATTTCTGGAGTTGCATGGACATAGGAATTCTCTGACAGTTGAGAAACTGACTTTTAAGGGGAGATCTTGTTCTGTTATTTAGAGAAACAAGTTTCACGTCAGGCACTGGTAACGAATATAATTTATATTCAGGAAGCTTTCAGAGAGTTCGGTTCCGGTCCATGAATGTTCCGCCTGCTTGCAAGACGCCGCTTCAACCAACCCGGTCCGGAAGAAGGAAAACAACCTATTTCATTCAAATCCATTAAGCTCATTTCTCTTCCACATTTACAGCAAATGCTTTTCTCATATTTCTGAGAATCTTTTTCTTTCTGTATATCCACTTCGATCTTTAGAATCTCATTCTGTTCTTCACAAAATGAATCGGGTGTCTTCACAAGAAGCAGACGAACCTGTTCTATGGATTTCTGTCTGTCCCGATTACTCATATAACCAAAGTAACGGATCTTCCTCATTCCCTTAGGCAGCATATGTAATAAAAACCGGTCTATAAACTCAGCATGAGTCAGAGTCATCTTTTTTCTCTTATGGCCGCCAGCTCTATCCAACCATGTAAAGCAGACTTTCTTTTCATCAATGGAAACGATTCTCTGTTCACTGATCCCCACCCGGTGGGTATACCTACCCAGATATTTAATGACCTGTGCCGGACTGCCGAATGGCTTTTTTGCGTAAACAACAAAAGGTTTGCGAGCTGCTCCATAAAGCGCTTTTTTATATGGGGCTATATTTCCAAACAATTCATCGCGGTCACAGGACCTTCTCAAGGCGCTTAAGAGTTTGCCCCGGAAGACGGCTGACAACTTCTTCACAGGAACCAGATACTTGGAATTTCCGACAATCCAATGCTTTCCATCGGGAGAAACACCTCCACCGGGAACAATACAGTGCAGATGGGGGTGATAATCTAATTTTTGAGTCCACGTATGGAGAACGGACAGGCCGCCGATGCGGCCTCCGAGGTTCTCCTTGTTAGCACACACTTCCAGTAGAGTGTTGTGAACACTCTGAAACAAAGCTTTGTAGAATATTTTGTGATTGGCCCGGGCGAGAGAGTGCAGTTCCTTCGGGATCGTAAATACTACATGGAAATAGGATACCGGCAATAATTCATTCAATCTTTCCCTGACCCATTTAGCCCGGGCTGCCCCCTGACAGAGAGGACAATGTCTGTCCCGGCAGGAATTATAGTGAATTTCACGATTCCCACATTCACAGGACAGAGTATTGCTACCCATCCTTTCCGTATGGCAATCAGCAATATGGCTCAAAACCAGCCGTTCTCTCTTATTCAGATCGGGCAGAGTTTTCCCAATCATGGCAATTTCTCCGAGTTTACTCATGGCTGTCCACCTAGAGATAGAGAATCGAGGGGATTTCTCACAGTCTGAATATGATGGGCGGCTATGTGAAGATATTTCTCGGTGGTCTGAATATCACTATGACCAAGCAAAGCCTGAATAGTTCTCAGATCTGTGCCGTCCTCAAGCAGATGAGTGGCGAATGAATGGCGGAAAGTGTGGGGAGTGATATTTTTTTCAATTCCAGCTTTTTTAGTCAATCTGTGAATGTATCTCTGAACGGTGGAGGTATGCATGCATACACCGTCTATTTTTCCGGGGAACAACCAGTTTTTGGGTTTCACATGACAGGACTGGTAATAATTCCTTAATATCTCCAGCAGTTCCGCACTCAATTGAACCTGTCTGTCTTTGCCCCCTTTACCCTGCCGAACGTGAAGCAGCATATTTTTACTGTCGATATCCGAAATCTTAAGATCAACAAGTTCACTGATTCTCAAACCCGTACTGTATAGAGTCGCCAAAATGGCATAGTGTCTGGGATTTTTTCGGGCGAGGGAAAGTAAAAGAGAGACTTCCTGCTTATTCATCACTGCAGGAAGTTTTTTTGTAGTCCGCTGGAAGGGAATATGCTTCACAGACCAATCGACATTTCTGACTTTTTGAAAGTAGAACCGGAGAGCACAGACCATCTGGTTAAAATGAGACCATGAGACTTTTTCTGTGTGAACCAGGAAATATTGCCAATCTCGAATATCTTCAGGAGTTACAGAATCAATGGGTTTTTCCAGCCGCGAGAGAAATTTTCTCAGAACGGCAATGTAAGTTGATGTTGTTTTTGTCGCGTAATTGCGGATTACCATGGCTTTGCGCATGGCTTCAAGTTCTTGTGTCATTTAACACCTCCGCATCTATTGTGGAAATAGAAACGGGGATTTTAAAGAGGGAATATCGTTGAATGTTTAAAGAGAAGTATCAGGTGAAACATTTCCACCGCTGGAACAGCGGTTTAGTTCAACTCCTTCATAACTTGTTTTCGTACATGGCGTAAATACTGCCAGCGTAGCTGATCAGCAGTATTTATGACATAGAAAATCAAGTTCATGAAAATGTTATATTTTCTTCTTATTCATTTTAAAATGATCTTATTGATATTGTTAAAATTGATGCACTACATAATATAATTAATATAATCCAAATGTATTTTAATTCTTTTCTTAATTTTTTATTACTCAAATTTATTATTCCAGAGAGTATAAGAATTAAAGGTATTATTATAAATTCACTCATTACTAAATTCCCCATTTTTATCTAAGTTTATTTCTCTGTATTATGCCTGGTTTTCATCATATTCTGAATTTATAGTTACGTATAATTCAATAGTTATTTTCTATACATCGATTGTCCTTGAATATTCATTTAATTTATTTTTGCTTAAGAATATCAATTTAGCGTATATCTCGAATTCTTTTTATTGCAACTTTATCTAAGCCGTAAACTTTTTTCTT
>JBNKQE010000440.1:0-3392 GCA_050295715.1 Leptospirales bacterium | reverse complement strand
TCTATTACTCTATTACTCTATTACTCTATTACTCTATTACTCTATTACTCTATCCGTAATCGAGAGGAGTCCCGGTTAATTCTGATGACGATTTTGATGAGCACAGTATTCATCATAAATTATATACTCTATAACCGCAAATGGTTCCTGAATCTACAAGTCATTCGCTTCATCTCCAGAAAACTTTCTGTAAATATGAAAACCAATAATCCCTGACCAGAACAGAACCATCCAGAAGATCGATGATCCGGCAGCCGTAAGAAAGAGGCGGTCTATTTCAGCATCCGGAGATTTTACCCATTTGAGAACAGGAGCATCGGGAGAACTCTTAAGATTATATTTATTCTCAGCAAGGGCAATGGCCTTTCGAAAATACGGTAAATCTTGAGACCCCACCCGAATAGCCGCACGATACGAATCCTTCCAGTAAGTCATATCCTCAGCATATCGCGCACAAACCCAGGCATTTATAACTCCAATATCAGCTCCTTCATTCCTTACGAGAGGAGCAGCATAGTAGTAATAGGAAGTCGGTTGTCGAATATTTGTTCCGCTCCTTGTATATACAATATCCACATACTTTGCAGTAAAAAATTTCATTACTATACCATCTGTAAAATAAAAACGAGATGCCTGTGGATATCTAATCGCATCATCCACAGAAATCCCACGAATGGTCTCTCCCCCCCGGGCTTCAAAATAATCTGTATAAAATAGAATACCGGTCCCCGCAGCAGCAATAGCTATTACACCGGTAAAAATCATAGCAGGACCCCACTTTGCACTTCCACCAATTACCAGAGCAAGTCCAAGAATAAAAGAGGATACATAGGCAAGCATTGTCGAAACATAATATCCGAGGGATACATGGAAGAGCAGCATGATAGCAATGGCAACAGTTCCAACAAATAATATTGTTAAAATGGAAGCAGCTGTATCTTTTTCGTTATTACTTTTTCTTTTCATTTAGACCCCTTCAGTTTGAAAAACTGACACTATATATAGTAATCATATATAGTTTATGAAAAAGTAAAATTTCATATATAGAGATATTTTTGTAAATAACATTCTGGAAGAAGCATCATCAATATCTTCTTGATCATCGCAAACTGGCATAAATAATCTAGCTTCATTAAAGGAAAATTTATTTCTTTCGCCGATTATTGCAGTAGCCGTAATGAGAATAATTCTCATTAATATATATATGTAGTGAGGTCAATCGGAAGTTACAGAGAACAGATATCTTATTATCCTGATGCCTTTCGGGAGGAGTATTATGAATGATCAAGTAAAAGTGAAAGCAATCTCCATACTGAACAGAATACTTGAACTTGAGCTGGCGGGAGTGGTGCGTTATACACATTACTCATTTATGGTATTCGGTCACAGTCGAATTCCGATTATTTCATGGCTTAAAGGGAATGCAACAGAAAGCCTCATCCATGCGCAGCAGGCTGGCGAACTTATAACCTGGATGGGTGGTCATCCGTCTCTAAAAATCGGTTCCCTGCTTGAGAGCGAGAAACATGATATAGACGTTGTACTTCTTGAAAGCCTGGAGCACGAAAAAGAGGCAGTAGCAACATACAGCGAACTTCTTAAAGAGGTAGAGGGTAATTCTGTTGTTCTCGAAGAGTATGCAAGACAAATGATTGTAAAAGAAGAAACGGATGTTGACGAAATTGCCAAGATGCTTCGAAAACCCGGGGACTTATAGACGATTTCCGGGTATTAAGAACAATCTCAAGTATAAGAGCGACATCCGGTCATGTAGTGAAGAAAGCATAAGCACAACCAATCTACAAAATCAGAGTAAAAGCAAAATGGTTACATCTCTTCCAGTAAAAGAGGAAGAGTCAGGGTAAAAAGAGCTCCGTCACTGACATTCTCTGCATCGATTGTTCCGTGATGATTTCGCTCTACAATCATTCTCGACATATACAGACCTATCCCACCCCCCTGTACTTTTGTGGAGAAATAAGGGTCAAAGATTCGAGAGCTAATCTCTTCCGAAATACCCCCTCCATTATCCTCAATTGTAAGTACAGCATGATCGTCGATTCTTTTCAGATTAAATTCAATTTTCCCATCCAGTATTCCCTGACTCTGGATAGCCTCTTTGGCATTGACAAGGATATTAAAAATGACCTGAGCAAACTGTTTTGGAAATCCAAGTGCACGAAGTCCTGGCTCAATTGTTCGCAAAACCTTGATATTACTGTTCTTGAGAGATTCATTTATCATTGTAAAGGCATCCTCGACGGGTTCCTCCAGCGTAAATTCCACAGGTTTTAGGTCGGGGCGAAAAAAATTACGAAAATCATCAATTGTATCGGACATTTGTTTTAATATCCCGTAGCCACCAATAACCTTTGCATGAAGCGATTCATGCGTGAGTTCATTATATATGAAATCATCCTCAATATTATTAAGGATAAGAGAAATAGCGTTGAGAGGCTGTCTCCAGAGATGGGCCATATTATGAACCATCTCCCCCATTGCAGCCAGACGCGATTGCTGAATCAATAAAAGATCTTTTTCACGGTTTCGCGTTAGCTCTTCATGCACTCTATGTTCCAGGTTCTCATTCAGACTTCTGAGATCTTCTTCCAGACGCTTTCTTTCGCTGAAATCCACAAAGGTTACGACAATCTGCTTGAGTCCCCCATGCCAGTCGAATTCGGGAAATGCATTTATGTAAACCCAGACAGGTGGTGCACCCATAGATTTAATTATTCCAACAACATAATCACGAATAACTTTTCTTTCTGCAGCAACCATGCTTGCTGGATAATCGTCCGGCCCCAATCGATTTCCCATGTCATCTATGAAATGCCAGTGTGGATCATATACATTCTTCTCTGAAATCTGATCCTCATTAAGGCCAAGCAGATCGAGAGCAAAACTATTCCAGTAGCGAATGGATGTGTCAGAATTATGAACCACTATAGCAACCGGAAGGTTTTTTAGCAGTTCCCTGTACTGCTGTTCACTCTCAAGAAGGGCCTGTTCTGCTGCTTTTCGCTCGCTGCGAATACGAATATTCATTATACCGAATGCCAGATTGCCCACAAGTTCTTCCAGAAGTCTCATCTCTTCGTCAATAAAGGCACCGGTTTGAGAAGAGTAGATGCATAGAATACCAAATACTTGTCCATTTTCGCTTACAAGAGGAAGTGCCGTGCTTGAGTAATAGTCCCTCAACAGTGCTTCCTCGCGCCAGGGGAGTGCCCGTGGATCATTTGCAAAGTCCTGAATTGTATTACTCTTTCCTGTCCGAAATGCTATTCCGGATGGACCCTGTCCATGTTTCGAATCATCACGTGTAATTTTTACATTTCTCAAATACCCGTCTTCATGTCCGGCCCAGGATACAGGTCGAATTGTCAGAC
>JBNKQE010000439.1:0-3412 GCA_050295715.1 Leptospirales bacterium | reverse complement strand
GTCTTAAAACAGGCCGAAGCTATTGCCAATGAGCTGGTTGGTGCTTAGTGGAAGAAAGTGACTTCGCTTTAAGATGAATAGTGTAAAAGTAAGTGATTAAGTAATGGTGGCAACTGAACGTTAAATCCCACCCATGTAAATTTAACGATCGATGTCCCGCATCCTGATCATTTCGGCTTGATTCAGACGGGGAGGGTGATATGATCGTTCGGGTAATATGCATTTGGCTTTCTTATCACGAATTCGGATAAGTTACCGTGGTCGATGGTTATTTGCATTCGAGGAATCAGTTATACGCATGGTTGCAAAATTATATGAACAAAAATATTATGATATATTTTCTAATAGCATTTTTTTCATCAATATCAGGAGAGACTCCTATGAATAACACCTATTTCAAATGGGAGCAATTTAGTGAAAACTTTGGACGAGAAATGGCTTCTGCAAGCTCAGTATTTGAATCAATGGCCCAGAGAGGAATTAAAAATTATTCTCTTTTAATCTATGATTTTACATTCATTTCCGACAAGAAATAAAATCTGTCCCACCTAAAAGATTTTCTGAAATCTCATTATTCATATGATTCAATGGAAATTAAGAAGATCGAAGGCTTATGGGAGTTGAATGGCAAAACGAATGAAATTCCGGTTTCTGAAGATAATTTGCTATACTGGGCTTTAGATATGTATAAACGAGGTTTCGAATTTGATTCCGAATTAGATGCATATGGTGCATCTGTAGATTATGATCATCAAAAATTTCCAAAAATAGAAGATAAAGACAATGATTACTTCTTCAAGCAGGGATTAACTTTTTATCGTCAGCAGAACCTATCCTCCGCCCTTTTTTGGTTCACATTTGCAATTGATAAAGATCCAAAAGATGTCGATTCATATTATTCAAGGGCGATCATTAAAAACGAACTCTACACATGGAAATCTGCTCTAAAAGATTACAACAAAGCAATTGAAATTGCACCTAAATTCGCAGCAGCTTTGATTAATAGAGGAAGTATTAAAGACGAAAATGGTGATTTTGAAGGAGCTATTGCTGACTACAATTCTGCTCTATCAATTAACAACCTTGATATTGAACAAAAGAGAAATGCACTTTTTAATAGAGGCAATACTAAATTTAATCTAAGGAATAACAAAGAAGCATGTGAGGATTGGAATTTAGCTCTTCAAGCAGGAGCAGAATATGCTCAAGAAAGAATTGATATGCATTGTGGGAAATAGCAACCCTGCGTATAACTATTTTTTTCGCACTGCGTCCTCCCGTTCGGTCGTCCTTGGTCCTTGCCGGGTATGCTCCCATTCGGTCGCCCGGCGGCGGACAAATCCAGCGAAGCTGGACTTCGCGAAAAAGTTTTCGTTAGGCGTAAGCCAGTGTTTACTTTCATTTGATCCAGTATGTATAGAAAATAGGTGAATCCAGTATCAATTTCCCAAATTAATTTCTGTTCTCAAAGCTTAATCTACTTCCCTTCCATCCCAATCGACTAAAGAAATTTTCTTGACTTCTATCCTTGTATATATACATTAATATATATGAACAGGGCAAAAATATTCAAAAACGGTGACAGTCAAGCTGTCAGATTACCAAAAGAATATCGCTTCAAGGGAAAGGAAGTCTACATAAGAAAAGATGGCAATAATGTCATTCTATCACCAGTTGATGATGTTGTTGACAGTCTTTGGCTTTCATTGCAAAAATTTGACTCAGATATCAATCTTGAAAGAAACCAGCCTTTGGATTATGACCAAAGAGCAGAATTATGAGTCAGTTTTTACTCGATACCAATATCTGTATATATATTATAAATCAGAAGCCTGAATCAGTTTATCAAAGATTTAAAAAAGTAAAGCTTGAAAACATTTTTATTTCCACAATCACCGAGTTCGAATTAAACTACGGAGTTCAAAAGAGTCTCCACAATAAGAAGAATAAATCTGTCCTTGATGAATTTCTCAGTTATTTGAATATCATCCCTTTCAGCAGCGAAAGTTCAAATATAGCTGCCAGAATTCGATTTGAATTAGAAAAGCAAGGAAAGCCTATTGGCCCTTTTGATTTATTAATTGCTTCCGAAGCTATAAACAAGGAATTAACACTGGTAACAAATAATGAAAAGGAATTCAATAGAATAAAAGGTTTGAAGATTGCCAATTGGGTATAAAGAACTGGCCTGCGCATAACTGCCGATTTCAAGCTGCGCTGCGGGACGACCAGAGGCCGCCCTTGCTTGGTCTTGCCCTCTCCGCTTCGCTCCGGCCCCAAAACCCGGCAACAATATGTGGAGAGATTAAAGGTTGCCGGTGGGGCACGGGCTGCGACAAATTGACTCCCCTGCGGGTCGTCAACTTCTCGAAATCGAGTTTCGTTAGTCGCAATTCCAGATTTAAGTATGAGGTTTAAGAAATCTATGAGATATCTTTTCAGTTTTATTTTTGTATTTACACTATTCCAGATTGCATCATGCAAACTCAATGATCCCTCAGTTAATGAAGAGAAGAAATCTGGATTCTTGTCAGTTCAAGTAAATACTCTTTTAGTTCGTGAAAAGCCAACACGGGAATCAAAGATTCTTTGGCGAGCCCGTAAGGGCGATTTACTGGAAGTTTTTGAAAACACTGGTAATACTGAAACCATTCAGAATGTTCAGGGTGGGTGGAAGCATGTAAGAGATAATGCTTATAGGAACGGTTATGTTTTCGATGCTTACCTTGGTCCATTTAAGGATTCAGCAGAGTTTGCCTGGAACCAAATCCATGAAGAAAATGGAGTTGTTCAAGCTATAAACCAGTACCAATCCATAATTCAGAAATTCCCGGATGCAACAAAGCCTACGCCGCATGGTATATTTCAATACAGTGGCTTAGCTCAAACCCGGATTCAGGTTCTTAAATGCATTGATGATCCTCCAGAAAATCGTTCATCCACGGTAGATGAACTTGAATCTCGATTATCCGAAGCTTTAGCTAATAATAGTCCAGATTCTTTAGTACCTCTTTTGGCATGCGATTATTCGATTACTGTGGGTCCATTGACCCTCCAATCTACCGGATTGCAAGCTGCGCACGATACTCTAGAATACCGGAAATCGATAAATACAGAAACATCTGTGATATCAAGTCAATCTATTCAGTATGATTTAATTCAAAAGGAATCAAATAATCCAGATTTTCCGCCGCATGATTTTTATTTTGTCAAAGATGGCAATAATTATATAATAACACATTTTTCATTTGCCAGCATGTAATTGATTTGAAACGTCGTATAACATACGATTTCACACTGCGCCGGGGGTAAACCCCGGCTTGGCCTCGCCCTCTACCTTCGGTCGCCCCCATAAACGCCGAAATATTTGGGGAGAGATAATAGGTTCGGCTATGCGGTCGGGCTTCGGCAA
>JBNKQE010000438.1:0-3419 GCA_050295715.1 Leptospirales bacterium | reverse complement strand
GCCAGAGGCAGATAGCCAACCGAATAGCCTTGTGGCTGAAGAAGGCCGGTATTGAAAAGAACCTGACTCCGCATGGTCTGCGGCATACGTTTGCAACCCACCTTTACGGAGCCACCAGTGACCTGCTTGTGGTGCAGCGGGCGCTGGGGCACCGGGATATTTCAACGACTCAGATTTACACTCACCTTGTCGATGGTCAGCTCGAGGATGCGCTCGAACGGCTTTGACCGAATCCTTGGCCTGAACATTCGGAGCGGCTCCTGCTGCTCCTTTTTCGTTCCCGGGGCGCATATTAAAATTGCGGCATATGCCGTTATGCGCGAACAAGGCCATACAGGCCACTTTGGGATTTATGGCGTTATGTGCGCATAAGCCAATAAAGTTCATTTTCTTGTGTATGGTCTTATGCGCATAGGATTGGAGGGAACCGATGCTGAACCGATGGATCGCACCTTTCATTCGGGAAATTTTATTTAACTGAAATTTCCGGGAACACGTCTTATCTGAAATTCCTGTCATCTTGAGCCTCCATAACTGCCTAATCCGTCGCGCTCTTTCTTTTTGAGGCTCTGGTGTTATCTGAACTTTTTTTCGGCTTTTTCACGGAAGCGGTCTTCTGGGCGGCGGCTTCACTCACTTTTTCAAGAAGAGCGGAGGCCCATTCGGCAGGAGAGGTCTGCGGACCTTTCGGCTCTTCACCCTCGCGGGCAATCTTGGTGGTCTTGAGATCCTTCATGTGACAGCGGATCATTCGATCGAGACTCTCGGCCGCTTGTGTGTTTCCTTCAACCTGAGCCCGGACTAGCTTCACCGAGTAGATGCCCACCAGCTCGACCTGCAGGAAGTCGCTGGATTTATTGAACTGAAAGTCCTCGTGCAGCTTTTCGATGATGCTGTCGAACATGACCTTTTCTTCCGGAGTCAGGCAGCGGTCGGCAAAGATGCCATGCTTGAGGGCCAGAAGGTTTCCTTCCTCAGCTCTCGCATTGTTCTTTGCCTGATCATGGTCTGTCCGGCCCTCGTTCCGGTGCCAGCGATCCAGATTTTGTTCGTCTTTTTTTGTGATGCCCAAAGCTATCTCCGGTTTATCAATTTCCGTTTCCAAAAGTCGGGGTTCGGGGCGGAAGGCAGATTTAGCCCGTTTTCCCGAACCACAAGCCTTACATACCGGAAGAGTCCTCAACCTGTCGGGCGTCGGTTTCCTTTCTGTGGTCCGCGAGGATCTGATTGACCCTACGACGTGTGATACCGGCAAGGCTGGCAATTTCATCGGTTTCGATTCCCTGACTTTTCAGGGCGATGACCAGCTGTCTGCGCTCCTTGTAAAAGCTGCCCGGTGCGGGAATCCAAAGAATGCCGGAATGATACTTCTGCACCTCCTTGAGCAACTCTCTGGGGAGGATGTGTTCGGCATTGGCGTATTTCTTAATGCTCATGGTTACTCTCCACTTTCTTCAACCACGGCTGCGGAACATCCGGGTTGTGAAACCTGAGCGTGCTGGGACGCGGTGTATCCGGGCTGTGGATGATTTCGATATATCTTTCCGTCACGGCACCGATCTTCCGGTCACCGCCGACAAAGCAGACCAGTCCGTAGTCCTGACCGCAGGGAAAACGGTATCGTCCCTGATTCTGGTATAATCTGGCTTCAGACCATTTCCGGGACATGGCTTCATCCTTGATGGCATCAACCTTGGCCAATGCGTCGGAGCTGACCTGCTCTATACAATTCCAAGCTTCGTTTGGCGGATAAATCCAGTTGTTCTTGGGAGGTTCTGCAGGTTTCTCAGGATTTGCTGGGATATGGCGGGGAGCTTGGTAATTTTGCGGGCTGAGCTGGCGGGATGCCTGCTGTAGAGATTCCTTGCCGAATTTCTGGACCGCGTATTCCTGAAGCGGGTTGAACCTGCTTTTCAGGCTTTCCCATGTTGACTCGGGAAGCTTACCGGCTTTGAAAGCGGACTGGGCTGCCAGCATGCGTGAACGGAGCCATGCGAAGTACTCCGGCTCGAGACGTCGATAGATTTTGCCGCCCGATTCAACATCGCTGGCTGACGTGACGGCCCACTCGAATTGTGCGGTATCCAGATCGGTGGATACAAAAAGATCGGGCTCCGGTGCGCTGCTGTCGTTTTCAGTTGGCTGCGGAGCTTGTTCGGAAGGCTCACACTCAGGGGAATCGAGATGCGTGAGCATGGTTTGTAAAAGGCTCATGGGTGACCTCCGGAAGTTCGGGTTTATTTTTCTTCCCGTTACTTACCGGAGTCGGAGCCTGAGTGTCGGATGGTAGAAAGCGTAGAAAGGGGTTTCTACGCCCAGAGACCTTTCTACACCCCCTTTCTACATCTCTTAACAGTAGTAATAGCAGTTAGTTATAGATATTTTTGTAGAAAGTGTAGAAAGGTATAGAAATATTACTCACGCATAGCCCGTTTTTTTCAGGCATGCCTTCATCCCATGATTTGAAAAAATGAACAGTAAGGGGGAGTAACCTCTGAAATCTTTCTACACTTTCTACGCCTGCCGCGTAACGCCATAAATAACAGTGACTTGCGCTGTAGAAAGGTGCTCTCTGGACATTCTACATTGTAGAAAGGTCTTTCTACACCGGCGGCCTTTGTAACGATTTTTGCAGCAAACTGCCGGTTTCTAATCGTTTTTGCAGCGTGATAATTGTTTTTGTTGGAATGGCCGGGGATATAAACAAAAAGCCCGCAGAGATGAATCCACGGGCCTGACTGGGTGAAAGGATGAAGGGCGAAGTCTATTCGACTGATTGGATGGTGTAGAGCTTGGTTCCGTATCGTTTCTGGCTGATGACAACATCAAATCCTGCTTCGCGGATGGTTTCAAGGTCGTTGGCAAAGCGCTGGGCAAACTGCCTTGATGAATCCATCTCAAAGCGCAGGCCGAAATCTCTGGCCACGCGTTTGAGTGCCACGAACAATTCCCGGGATAATACCTCCTTGAGACAGCCATCTTCTTCGGGCTGCACCTGATAACGGGCAATGAATTCCTGAATGTGATCCACCCGGCGATCGTTGTACATGTCTTTTCGGTCGGCCTCCACGGCGGTTCGCCACGCTTTGAACAATGTCGAGAGCGCCGTTGCCGTATGATTGGATTCCCGGGCGGTCTCACGACTGGTCTGGTTGATGGTCTGGATCTGCTGTTTGAATGCCGGTGCCAGAGTCGACATTCCCTGTTCGATCTGATCCTGAGACGATCCGGCCAGCAGCATCAGATACATCAAGCTGAGATATTCGTTGCAGCGCCGTTTGTCATGGTTACCGAGGGCTTCGTGCAGCAGCTTCATCGCCTGTGTCCGCATCCCATCTTTCATCATAGCCAGCACCTCGCTGGTGCGTTTCATCAAAGCGGAAATGATCAGATCACGGTTGCGCTGCAGGGCAGCAATC
>JBNKQE010000437.1:0-3440 GCA_050295715.1 Leptospirales bacterium | reverse complement strand
TTGACCTTTTGTTCGGTTTTACTCGATTCAAGAGACAGAAAGCTAACAAGGACTCTTCAAATATAGACAAAAAGCTCTACGACCAGCGATTGATACGGCAAAAAGCAACAAACTCACAACATCAGGCGAAAGTCGGATAACATAAAAATGTGTCCGGGGGTTCCACATATTTGCTCAACAGTGTGATGTTTACTTATTATCATCAAATCATTGAATAAATATTTTCGGAATGTATTAAACTCAAAAGCTTATTATAATGTGAATGAATAGTAGCTAATAGTTGTAATCTCTATCGTCCAATTAATTTAATGAATAGAGAGGACCGTTCGTCGGAATACAATTTATTATATTTCTTGTCTTTTAAGAAATGATTTAACTTTCTCCTGTTTATTCGATATTGCAGTATTTAGATTATAAGATGTTCTTAATTTATTTGTTAATCGGATATATGTATGGATTTGTTTGTTAAAAACTTTGGGGACATATTTGAATTAATTACAGGTATGGGACCTGATTTATATATCCACCTGATTACTTCAGTTGCTCTTATCGTATTTATTTATTCAATAAGACTCTTCTTTGTCCATCTGTTGTGGAAAAAGACATATGATCCTATCATTCGTTATCGCTGGAAAAAGGCATCTGCATACATAGCATTTTTTATAGGAATACTGTTGGTTGGAAGAGTCTGGTTTTCCGGAGTAACAGCAATGATTGCTGCTCTGGGTTTTATTTCGGCCGGACTTGCGATTGCTCTTCAGGACTTGATACGCAGTATGGCAGGCTGGCTATATATTCTATGGAGAAAGCCCTTTCGAGTCGGAGATCGTATTGAGATTAATAATATAGCCGGTGATGTAATTGATATTAGATTATTTAAGTTTACATTGCTCGAAATCGGTAACTGGGTAGATGCTGATCAGAGTACAGGTCGAATGGTGCATCTCCCCAACAGTCTGATTTTAATTGCTCAAATATACAACTATACAGCCGGTTTTGAATTTATCTGGGATGAGATTCCGGTAGTTATAACATTTGAGAGCAACTGGAAAAAAGCAAAAAAGATACTTGAAGAGGTTGTTCAGAATAGAGCAACTGACCTGACTCATGAGGGAGCCGGAGAACAGGTTCGCAAAGCAAGTCGTGAGTTTATGATCTACTATCGATCGCTTACTCCTATTGTATATACTTCTGTTGTAGATATTGGAGTAAGCTTGACCTTGCGTTATATTGTTGTACCTCGTAAGCGACGGGGTGTAAGACAGCAAATCTGGGAAGATATACTGAATAGATTTGCTCGTATAAAAGATATTGATTTTGCTTATCCTACAATTCGATACTATGATAATAAGCAAGAAGGGAAAGTCAAATAAATGTGTTCTTAATTATTTCAGAACATCCCGATCCGGAACTTCATGTATCGAATAACATAACTTATTCATTCTTTAACAAGAATCGTCTTTATATTAGAATTGGGGTCTTGCTGTAATTGCTCTGGCTGCAGTCAGACTCCATTTTAAAGTGCAGAAGTAGAGTAACACGAGAAACACGACTATGCAGAGGCACTCATGTGCCGCTCATTGTTGCGAAGTTCTTTCCGCAGTAATTTTATCGATATCGAATTTCTTTGTTGCTTCCGGGCTGTTGCAGCATTAACCGGCAAGCCCGGTTACAAATATTTTTTGATCACTTTTCTATTGGTTTGGGCATAGGTTCGTCGGTACCGACTGTGCTTATGAAATCACGGTTCATTTGTGCAATAAAACTGATTTTAATCTCTTTTGGACAAACGGCTTCGCATTCAAAGTAGTTGGAACAATTTCCAAACCCTTCCCGATCCATCTGTGAAATCATTCCATGAACGCGCCGTTTTTTTTCAGCTTCTCCCTGTGGTAGAAGATTTAAATGCCCGATTTTAGCTGAAACGAATAACATTGCCGACGCATTTTTACAGGCAGCCACGCAGGCTCCGCATCCAATACACGCAGCTGCGTCCATCGAAATATCAGCTGTATGTTTGGGAATTGGAATGTTATTTGCATCCATACAGCTTCCCGTATTGGCGGAAATAAATCCGCCGGATTGAATGATCCTATCGAAAGCTGAGCGATCTACTTGAAGGTCCTTCACAACCGGAAATGAACTTGCTCTCCATGGTTCAATATAGATTGTTTCTCCATCTTTAAACTTGCGCATATGAAGTTGACAGACAGTTGTTCCTTTCTCCGGTCCGTGAGGAATGCCATTTACAACAAGCGAACACATTCCACAAATACCTTCGCGGCAATCGTGATCAAATACAACCGGGTCTTTTCCTTTTATAAGAAGTTCCTCATTCAAAACGTCGAGCATTTCCAGGAACGACATATGTTCGCTTACGTTGTCTAATTCGTAATTGACAAGACCACCCTTATCATTTTCGTTTTTTTGACGCCAGATTTTTAGTTTAAGTTTCATTACTTATAACTCCTCTGAGTAAGCTTCACATTTTCAAATTCCAGTTCTTCTTTATACATTACAGGAGTTTGTCCATCACCTTTGTATTCCCAGGCTCCGACAAACGCAAAGTCTTCGTCGCGGCGAAGTGCTTCTCCTTCTGGCGTTTGGTGCTCTTCGCGAAAATGACCGCCGCATGATTCTTCTCTTTGTTGCGCGTCACGTGCCATAACTTCAGCTTGATCAATAAACTCAGCCACACGTAGAGCCTTTTCCAGATATGGATTGACTTCGTTTGCCGATCCCGGAAGTTTCAGATTACTCCAGAATTCTTTTCGAATTTCAGGTATTGTATCAATTGCATCCTGAAGACCGCTCTTATTGCGCGCCATACCTACTTTGTCCCACATTAAAAGCCCGAGTTCCCTGTGGATGGAGTCGGGAGATCTTTTACCCTGAATGGAAAATAGGTTACCAATGCGGTCTTCCACTTCCTGTTTCGCAGTCTTGAACTCTTCATGATCTGTCGATGTTCTTCCAGTTCCGGTTGTAGCGAGATAGTCACTTATTGTAGATGGTAATATAAAATAACCATCTGCAAGGCCCTGCATTAACGCGGATGCCCCCAGTCTGTTTGCTCCATGATCTGAGAAATTGGCTTCGCCAATTACAAAAAGTCCGGGAATATTGCTCATAAGATCATAATCTACCCACAGTCCTCCCATAGTATAATGAACCGCTGGAAATATTCTCATCGGGACATTGTACGGGTCTTCGCCGGTAATACGTTCATACATCTGGAAAAGATTTCCATAACGATCTTCTATTACATCTTTTCCGAGACGCTGGATGGAATCACGAAAATCAAGAAATACGGCAAGTCCCGTATCCCCAACACCGCGTCCTTCATCACATACATTCTTGGCCGCTCGGGATGCTATATCGCGTGGAACCAGGTTGCCAAAGCTGGGATACTTCCTTTCGAGGTAATAATCTCTCTCTTC
>JBNKQE010000436.1:0-3459 GCA_050295715.1 Leptospirales bacterium | reverse complement strand
AAAGGTATGTGCGAGGGGCAGGCTGTATTGTTCACAGATGTCGGGGAAGGGGCGTGTCACCCTCCACCAGTTCGAAGCTGTAGGGCTCGGGGGATCTCCCGAAGCTGACTCCCATGGATTCGAAAAGGGCGATTTCATCGAGTTCCACCTGTCTTTGCTTGATGATCTTTTGTGTGGGAACGTGAATGATTCGCTTCCCAGCCACATCGGCCACCGTATGGCCTCTTATCTCGCTTTGCAGAAGGAATACGGCGGCGGCTCCCGCTTTATAGCCAAAATTTACATCGAAAGCAGAGGATTCTCCAGATCGCACCAGATGTCCTGGGACTACATCCCGGACCTCCGGTGTTTCATAGATCCCGTCCACAAAGAGACCTGCCTCGATCATGAAATCCCGGATAGAAGGGTCGCCCTTCAGACGTTTTTCCAGTTCCTGTCGTACATACTTTCCGGAGCCAGCGAGCTTCCTGTGGCCAAAGGCGTCGACTCCCGCAGATAGATCGTAGAGCTCTTCACCATTTGAATTCTTGATCCCTTCGGCAACCACAATCATATAGGTTCCCGAATTAACATCGCTTCGCAGGACACGGTTTACGTATGTTGTCTTCATGTGCTCATAGACTACGTCAAAATTGACGGCGACCTCGGGGATCAGGATGCAGTCGGCCTCGGCGCCGATTCCCCCGCGAAAGGCTGTGTGTCCTCCATAGCGACCGAAGACTTCAAGGATCATGATCCGGTTGTGACTGACCCCCGTCGTTTTGAGTTCCCGGGCAAATGCGGCAATCCGGTTTACCGCCGAGTCTCCGCCGACGCTGTAGGACTGGAGATCAAGATCCATCGTTTTCGGTACATGGACGCAGGGGATTCCATGGCTTGAAAGATCGACCACGACACTCCCCGTATCATCTCCCCCGCTGATGATAAGCGCATCGATTTCGAATTTTTTCAGTCCGGCCTTTATACGTTCATAGCGATTGGGATCATCGATCTTAGAAATCTTCACTCTGGAGTGACCCGCCTCCGAACCGGCGAGCGAGGCCTGGATCTTGCTGACCCGCTCGGCGTTTAGAAGTGTTACATGATCCAGATCGATCAGGTTGTAGAGGCCCGCATAGCCGTTTGGGATGACAACGGATTCAATACCCTGGGCATAGGCCTCGCGGGCCACCCCCTTAATGACCGCATTGAGTCCACCACAGTCTCCGCCGCTTGTAATGATTCCGATTTTCTTGATCCGCATATGCTTATTTTCGCCTCTTATTACCATTTATGAGAAAAAATTTTTAAATTTTTTCAAACGGAACACGAGAATTATTAAATACAGCACACAAAATCATTTCTTTTTGCACCGAGGATTTTGAGTTCGATTTTTGCTGTGATAAAGATATTTTGCATACTGATTTCTATTTGATCTTTGATGATGACCACGCCGGTGTGTATTGCAAAACCAGGGTGATTATCTCCTGAGCCGATCATGTTTTCTCCCGAGGGGCTGCATGGGGAAAGTGAAATGGAAAACCTTATCCCATGGTATAATAGTGAGGCAGCGTCCCTTCATCCAGCGGAGAGGTTCGCAAGGGTTCATGCCGACCTTATAAAATTTTCTCGTTTTGGATGGTAACGGTAGAACGTCGCGCTTGCTTGAACCTGACAGCGAAAATGTATGCCCGGGAAGTAAAAAGAGATTGATAGATCGGGGTGACCATGGTTGGAAAAGCTTTAAGGACCCTTCACCTTTGGTCTGCTTTAACAGTAAGCAAACGATTTATGTTTTATGCAAATAGAAATAATAGTAACTCCCCCCCCACAGAGTATGTCAATAATTATAAATATCTATAAGTTTAGAATAAGCATAATTCCATAATGTTATACGCACAACTAAATACAAGCTTGTATTTATACTGATAAATCGATCGTGCGAAAACCTGTATAAGAAAAATGTCTTGCACAGGTTCTCAAATATACCACCTGTTGTAATGATGGTGGCGCTGGAAAATATTCTCATCATCAGGGGAGATTTACACCTGCTGATAAATTCGTAAACGTGCATTTTTGTAAGTTTTTATACGGATTCCGGTATGTGCTATTCAGGGAATAGGGAATGGACCTACAGTCAAATTGGGATTTTCAGGCTATTGTAAAGCAGGTGCAGGATGGTGTCTTCATAGTTGAGGACGGTGTAATCATCTATGCAAATGAAAATCTATCTAAAATACTTGGTTATCCCGAAAATGAAATTATTGGTTATCCTTTTACAAAGTTTGTAGCTGAATCGGACAAGGAGCTTCTCAAAACCAACCATGAAAAACGTTTTCGCGGAGAGGACGTACTCTCAGAATATCATTTTAGAATTTTAAAAAAGGATAATACTGAAAAGACCGTTTCTCTGCAGGTCGGATTTTATTCAGGGAAAAAAAATGTTATTGGGACCCTGAAGGATATTAGTCGCATAGAAGAGACGATTCATGAGATAGAACAACTCAAAGGAACCCTTGAGCAGATTATAAGAAAACTTCCCGATATTTATTATAGAACCGATATGCAGGGACGGATTGTTCGTCTTTCCCCATCAGTCACCGATATTCTCGGATACCAGTTAGAAGACGGACTGGGTGAACCAATCACAAAGTTTTATGAAAATGCGCAAGACAGGAGTGAGATCATTCACAGCATCCTGGCTGCGAAGGGTGACGTGGTAAGGGTGGAAGCCCCTCTGCTCCACAAGGATGGACATAAGGTATGGTTTACTACAAATGCATACCTGGTCATGGATGACGATGGAAATCCCGTCGGGATCGAGGGCCTTGCGCGAGATGATACCGCACGAAAAAAACTGGAGGATCGCCTTCAGACTCAGACAGACGAACTTGTTGAATCAAGAAATTATATAGTTCGCATGAGTGAGTTTACAAGAGAGATCAATGAATCCACAGATATGGAACATATCGTGGACCGTATCCTGAAATTTGCAACAGAGGAGTTCGGATTTGAGGGTGGGGCGATCTATCTTGTTAATCCTGATAAATCATTTCTCGAATTCTACCGGGGACATTTTCCATCCACTTCTCATTCAATAGATTTTGATAAATTAAAAAGTATTCGAATACCCCTTACAGGAAGTGAAGGAATCCATGCTCGAGTTTTCTCCCGTAAAAGGACTCTCTATCTGCGAAGATTCAGAAAATATATAAGGTTTGCCGAAGATCCGGTAATTCATGCACTGAAGCTGAAAAACCTTATAATACAGCCTCTCACTATACGGGATGAGTGCATAGGCGTTATGGATTTTACACGTTATTCTGCACCCTTGAAATTATCCTATCAGGACCGGGAGAAAATATCCAGATTCTCTGATCAGATCGTTAGCGCCATTCGAAACTCAAGATTGATTAAAGAGATACTTTCTGCTAAAGAAATTATGGAGGAGGAAGTCTCATTAGCGCGTAAATTTCAATA
>JBNKQE010000435.1:0-3477 GCA_050295715.1 Leptospirales bacterium | reverse complement strand
ATTCCAGATTACTTTTTGAGCTGAGTTTACAATACCTGGACGAAAATATACATCTTGAGCATTATCTGAAATTATTTCCAGAGCAAATGAGCCAAAGCCGGAGTCTGTATCTCGGTAATTTGAGATCTGGTCGGGAATGTTGATAAGCTTATATGAGTCTGCTGTATTCTTAACATACTCCGGGTCGACAAATTTGCCCGGATAGTATTTCCAGGTTCCTGATAAGTTGAAAAAATCCTGGTTATGGAGCTTATTCTCAAGGATGAATTTGCCATCTTTTACAGAATGGTTCGAATTACCTGTTAAGACATGGATGCCTATCAAAATCGAAAATGTAATAATGAATCCGACAAGCAGGGTAAGCAGACCATTTATTGGTGAAGCAATTTCATGATTCCGATTGGATATGTATTTGTTTATGGACTTCATACCTTTCGTAGCAATAAATTCTTTTGGCAATTGCAGAACAAGCAACAATATTTTGATTTATTGAATATCTGCACATAATATATTTACCGGTGACCTGTAAAAAGTCCTGGATTCAAATTATCATTCAATGTTGGGATTCATTTAGCTTGTGTAGCGTGAGTATATAAAATTTTATTGTCGCCGGTTCCTATTTAAATGTATGCTTATATACATTTAAATAGGAACCGATATACGTATATTAAAACTTACCTTTTTTTACTGTAAAAAAGTAAACAATCGCAGTCAATATGTTAAAAAACAATGCTGCAAGGATCCAGAGTATCTTTTGAAGGCTTTTCATTCTTCGCTGGTTTATGGCAACATCGTAAATGACCCAGATAGCGCACAGTAATGCTACTATACCAATTATCCCGCCGCCGCCAAAATTCATTTTCATATGCAACTCCCTTAATCTGTATGAAACCTGATTCAGGTTTTTTTAAGTAAACTTAATAACTTATAGTTAATTGACGTTTTAAATCACTTATTTCCTGATCGACGAGGTTTATAAGCCATTTTGCTGGTAAGGGGGGCGGCTCAAGTAACTGCCCATAAGTCTATTTTTTTCAAGTGCAATCCTGACATAGTCTAGCATCGGGTGGATTGGTCTGGATAAACCAGTTTTGTTTTCTGGTATAAAAAGATCTACTCCTGGATATTTCTATCTGCATAGACAATTTTTTTAAGGGATGTAAAAGAACATCCTGAGGGAGAAAATGCGAAATGTATTGAAAAGGATGGGTATGGGTTAATGAGTTGCCCCGACCTCGAAGGTTGAAGTCGGGGTTCAATTGAAATCAGTTACACAGTTTTCCACATATCGAGGAATTCTTCAGTCTTTTTCAAAAAGATATCAAGTTCCTCTTCTTTCCCGACAGAAACTCTTACAAAATCAATGGTTCTCGGATTTTGCTTGAAATGGCGAATAAGAATATTGTTCTTTTCCATAAATTCAGTGAACAGAGTCGCTGCATTGCTCTGGAAATCATTTTTAGCAATATATGCAGGTGGTTTTGCATAAACAAAATTTGCAGAACTATCCAGAACAATAAATCCCAGTGAACGAAGTTTGGAGGTCAGATTATCACGACTCTTGTTGATTGAATCAATTCTTGACTTTATCTCATTTTCATCTTCCAGAGATGCGAGTGCCGCTATCTGCGCCAGTCGTGATACATTGTAAGAATCTTTGACTTTATTAAATTCAGCTATAAGATCCGGGTGTGCAATGAGCCAGCCGATTCTTTGACCGGCAAGACTGTGACTTTTTGAAAATGTACCGCAAACAAGAAGGCGCGGATATCTTTCTGTACCGGCTACATCGGCCATACTTTCGGCACCAAATTCTGAGTAGGCTTCATCAACAAGCGTAAGACCTTGATTTCGCACTACATAGTTCATAATATTGCTTTTTGTCTCTGCTATACCTGTGGGAGCATTGGGATTACAGATAACTGTAAGACGTGCTCCTGGTGAGAAAAAACCCATTGGAGTCGTACCGCTGGCAAACCGCTGCATCCCCTCCAGATCCTGAGTCCAATCAGAATTCACTTCAACCTCTGCTGGTTCGGCTCCTGTAAGTTTGGCCAGGACACGATACAGTGAGTAACTGGGGCGTGAGTAGACAACATTGTCGCCTTTATCCAGAGTGGACCGAAATACTATTGAGAGTATCTCGTCAGATCCATTTCCAATCAAGATACGATTTACATTAGTCTTAAATTTAACCGCCAGGGCTTCTTTTAATGCTTTTGCTTCAGGATCGGGATACTTTTGAATTGCCCCATTTTCAATTTCATTGATAAGGGCCTTTTTTACCCGATCTGTAACAGGATACGGATTTTCATTGGTATTGAGTTTAATAATACCGGGTTCCTGACTCTGCTTGCCAGGGACATACGCTTCCATTTCCTGAATTCTTTTTCTAATAAAGTCTGTAGGTTTGCTCTTTGAGAATTCCATTTATATATACCAGTGCCTATAATAGCTAATTCACCAGCAGCCGATTCTTTGAAAAGCGAAAATTCATTCTATGCTTTTCAGAAATTTACTGGCTGCATTTTTTAAGGGTTCTTTAAGTCCAGGGATTGCATTTTTTACATCTTCTCTGGCCAGATGCATTTTCCCATTATATCTTCGGCTAATTCCTCTGTAAAGAAGAGCCGTTGAACGATTTGAGTCACTTTGTTTTGACTCTGTGAGATAAACAGTCCAGTATTTTTCTGCGTCAATGTAGTGTCCCATTTCCATTGTTGTGACTGCCATATTAAAAAGTCCATCCAGACGTATTTCAAGGTCTGTTGATTGTGCATAAGTCTTCTCAAAATATTCAAATGCAGCAGCCTTCTGATTGGCCTTTGACAGATAAACACCTGCGGCAAAATAATCAGACGGATCTTTGCTGGATTGCGCTGATAGCAGGATCTCATCACCCTCATTTTTTTTAATAAAAGCATCTTTTGAAAGCTGAATAAATTCAGCTGCATCCAATCCTCCTGTGTGTTTATGAAGAATATAGCCGTTTTTATCCAGAAATAGTAGAGTAGGGTATGCCTTTACCTTAAATTGGTTGGCCAGTTTCTTACCCTGACCTTTTTCACCATCAATTTTGACAGCGGCGATTCGTCTTATTTCTCTGATAACCTTGCTCTGACTGTATACGTTTTCTTCCAGAGTGCGGCAGGTGCCGCACCAATCGGCATAGAAGTAGAGAAATACAATTGTGTTGTCCCGGTTTGCTCTTTTCAGGGCTCCGCCGTAACTGCCAAGCCAGGTGGTCGCACCGAGTGGAGTGAGTGAGATAAGAAGCATAATCGTCAGGGCTGACTTCCATCTATCAAAAAGTTTCAATTGTATCTCCAGTATCAAAGGCAAAATTTTGTGACTGCTTATCATGAAATTCAATATGAAAAAAACTGAAATTCTCAAAGTAAATGTATATTATTGAATATTTACTTGATCCGGCTCGCCCATGGACAGTGTAACGGAATGGACTTAAGTTGCCAAACA
>JBNKQE010000434.1:0-3481 GCA_050295715.1 Leptospirales bacterium | reverse complement strand
CCGAAAACAATAACTACTCCGGAGAAGAGGAACACAAGCCCGATCTGAAACGATGTTAATGAGAAATCCAATCGGTAGAAAAAACTGAGGGAGAATTCAAAGCCAGAAAACAGTAAAATAAATAGAAAATTAATAGATAACAGATAACTGAAACCGGGTACAGGTAGTTCTTTTTTTATTGCACTGAAGGGATTTGCAATCCATGAATTTCTATTTGATTTTCTATTCAGGTATGTCTCCTTGAAAAATGCAATATTAAGTAATGCTCCAATAATTGATAACACAAATGCCGTCAGGGATGCAGTCGAAAATGGGTGAAGAAAATGAAAATTTGGCCATGATTGCGTCATATCCCATGTTGAGGCAATGCCTCCAATTACCGGCCCAATTATAAAACCAATACCAAATGCAGCTCCCAGCAGTCCCATGGATCTGGTACGATCTTCCTCGTTGGACATATCGGCCATGGATGCTGTTGCGACTCCCATATTTCCAGCCATCATTCCGCCCAGTATTCTGGAAATTAGAAACATTGTGAATGAGGTTGAAAAAAACCAGATCAGGTAGGATAGTGCAAGACCGAGGCCAGTAATCAGTAATACAGGTCTGCGTCCAAAATGATCCGATAGTCTTCCCCACCAGGGTGTGAATATGAATTGAAAAAAAGCATACAGGGAAGTTATAAAACCTCCCGCAATTACGGTAACATTTTGTGAACCCGGTTCTGATACAGGTAAAAATACTCGAATAATACTTAAAATATCAGGTAACCAGGAATCTATTGACATGTTACCGGGATCGGCGATGTAGTATTCAAGCAGGCTGGGGATTAGAGGGAATATTAAGGAAAAGCCAATAAGATCCAGCATAAGAATGAGCAAAAGGAGCATCTTGTTCTTTTTGGATGCATTTCCGAATTCTTTATTCATATTCGTGTTTTCTGGCAACCCTGCAGAAAATACAGGAAAAAAAGTTGTGATATGTGATATTATACACGATTTTGTTCCGGTGGAAATTATTTACTTATGCGCAGCGTATCTGGAATAAACAAGGAAGAGTTAGAAAAATCGGATACGGTTTTTCACGTGGGCAAGGATTATATCTCTGATATTGAAGGGAAGGTCCGGGCCACGGTGTGCAATGTCCTCTCTTTACCCCTTGAACTGTCGGGAGATTTCAGTGACCAGGAAATGCTATCCGAAGCAATTTTCTGGTCTATTGGCGAGTTGATAAATAATGCAAATAAGGCAAACAATCGTTGGGCGATTCTCAGAAATGCATTATATAAAAAGGCTGTTGCATCGGGTTTACAGACGGAATCTGAAAAATTATACGCTGATATTGATTACGCCATAGAGCACAACCAGACTGATATGCTGCATAAATATGGGCTGGATAATTTTGATTTGACACAGGCTATATTGAAACTCATTCAAATGCACAATACAAACTCATTTGCTATTTCGGAAAGATTCCGAAAAAGAATTGATCTCACGATGCGCATTCGATCAAAAAATGATAGCAAATTGCTTGTCATAAATGTTGTGAACAACTCACCGATTACTGTTGTCGATCGTAAAAGGGTTGAGTTCAATCTGGAAAAGATCAAGGAAGACCTGATGAATTCCGGTAAGAATCCATTTGAAGCAGCCATTAAGCTTTATGATAAGCCGGAAGACCATGTGGGTGGCGGATTTGGAGCAGGCCTTCGTAGCATTGTGCTTTTCCTGAAAGAGGCCTACAGCCCATTCAAGATGGATATTACCTATTCAAGGCTAATCCAGTATCGAGGTACGGCAAATTCGACAATATTTTCGATTGAGTTACCCGTACCTCCGACGTCTAATGAGTAGGCTGATAACCGGTTCATTTATATTTTTAAATGAATTGAATTACTCAAGCATACCCTGCATGGAAAATCTCTGTGAATAATGATATAATAATTCAAATTACTGCAATTGTAGCAATGGGAGTTGGCGCTCAGTGGTTTTCCTGGAGAATTCACCAGCCTTCCATTTCACTTTTATTATTAATCGGATTTCTTGTCGGACCGATTTTTGGTTGGATCGACCCGGATTTGATTTTTGGTAAATCTCTCTTTTCACTGGTCTCTCTGGCTGTTGCAATAATCCTTTTTGAGGGAGGAATGAGCCTTCGAATCAAGGATCTTCGGATTTCCATAGGCGGGGCAATTGTCGGCTTATTAACGATTGGAGTTCTTACAACATGGGTATTGTCGGCAATTGCTGCTTACTACATTATAGATCTGAATCTTCCGCTGTCCATTTTACTTGGTGCCATTTTAACTGTTACAGGACCGACAGTAATAATTCCGCTTCTTCGTTCGTTTGAGATGGACGAGCATCTTCGTTCAATATTAAAATGGGAAGGGATTGTTGTTGATCCAATCGGAGCCTTCCTTTCTGTTCTTGCCTTTGAAGTTTTGCTGCTCGGTGGATTCGAGGGCGGCGATGTCGTTAGCATAGTGGTCCCGGCTTTGTTGCTGACTCTGATTTTAGGAGTCGGAATAGGTCTTTTTTTTGCCGCATTTTTAGTCATTGTTATGAAAAGAGAGTGGCTTCCCGAATTTCTACATAATCCGGTCGTTCTTGTTGTAACTCTGTCCGCATTCACTTTATCGAATATGGCACAGCATGAATCGGGCTTGCTTGCCGTTACTGTCATGGGATTTGCTCTCTCCAATCAAAAATATTATACGATGCGCCATATTATTGAGTTTAAGGAAAACCTTCAGATACTGCTGATAGCTGCTCTGTTTATTATGCTTTCAGCTCGAATACGGTTTGAGACAATACTGTCCCTCAGCTGGAACAGTCTTATGTTTCTGGGAGTTCTGGTTGTTTTCATTCGACCGCTGGCAGTATTTCTCTCGACTTTACTCAGCGATGTTAGCTGGAGACACAGGGTGTTTCTTGCCTGGATGGCACCTCGCGGAATTATCGCCGCAGCTGTATCATCAGTATTTGCGCTGGAGCTTGTATCTGCCGGTCATGAGGAAGCGAGATCTCTTATTCCCCTTGTCTTTATGGTAATTGTTGGGACAGTTTTTATATATGGTGTTTCAGCTAAACCTGTTGCCAGATTGCTCGGGGTTTCGCTGCCCGATCCGCAGGGAGTTTTAATCGCAGGAGCTCATTCCTGGGCGCGTAACCTGGCTCTTGTTCTTCACAATAAGGGAGTTAAAGTACTGCTGGTTGATACAAATCATGGAAATATTCATTCCGCGCATATGGCGGATCTAGATGCCTTTCATGGTAATATACTGGATGAGTATATCCAGGATGAACTGGATATATCCGGTATAGGATATCTCGTTGCATTGACCCCCAATGATGAGATCAACTCCCTGGCTGCACTGAAATACAAGTCATTGTATGGGAGATCCCATGTCTTTCAGCTCGCCCGCACAGGAGAACAAAAACCATTGAAGTCGAGGTCCAGTAGATCGGTTTTACCCAGT
>JBNKQE010000433.1:0-3495 GCA_050295715.1 Leptospirales bacterium | reverse complement strand
GTGTTCAACAAAAACCGTAGCCAGTATAATAAAAAGAATGGATGAGATAATTCCATCCATTCTACGAATCAACATACCAAAAACAACAATGGATCCGACTCCGGCAAAAATGGATGGCAGCCGAACAATTGTTTCCGAAAATCCGAATATACCTGTTATACACCACAGAACGATGCTATAAAATATATGATTGTTGGGAATATGATAATCAGTAATGATCGTAAGAATTCCCCTGTTGACAAAGTGATCCATTGTCACAATCTCATCCTGCCAGAGGCTGTATCCAATACCCTGCATACGAAGATACAGAGCTGTAATAATAGCGACACCCATCGCAATATAAAATAGATTTTCTACCGTCAGGATTTTTTTATACGACATTTCCCTGTCACTCACTTCAGTTTTATTGATGATTGTCCTGTCAGCTAAAAGGTACACTGCAGGCTACATTAAAATCCCATTGTGATCGTATGATTTTTATAATTTCGCAGTCACAGAATATTCAAACAAAAATGTTGGTTTTTATATGAACAATAATTCACAATATGAAAGTCTATTACAGAAGCAATAATACCTGTGAAGTCTCATTTCCAGCGACGGATCGAAAAGGTAGAATACAGTGATCAGACTACTCGACGATGCATATTTCTGAAGACAAACCGATCATATCCTAAAAAATTCAAAATTACTGCGACAATGATTCCAAACAGCGCATTTACTCTATAATCCATATCGGAAAGTGACAGAAGGTAAAACAATCCAACTCTCACGATAACGGAAACCAGGGTCACTCCATGAAAGAGAATAAAGCTTCTAATTTTCGCCCCCGGGGAGTGATTTTTAATAAACCAGGTAAAATTCGAATGAATCAGATAACCGACAAGTATGGAGACTTCAATACTGAGCAAATTGGAAATATTTTCGCCTTTAAGATTATCCAGCCCGAATCCTTCAACAAAAAGTATTAGTGATAAAAACTGAGACAGAGCAACAAAAATTCCCCCGGATCCATACTTAACAAGTTTTGCAAACCAGGACGTATTGTATTTGAAAATACACCATAGTGCCCTTACACCATCTCTCCATCCAATCTTTTTACCCTCATCATACGTTCTGCCATAGTATGATATTCCCACTTCATACAAGGAGACTTCACCGGCCCTGACAAGTTCACCAACTTTAGCCGTCACTTCCGGTTCAAACCCGAATCTGTCTTCTTCAATGTCTATCCGATCCAGAACATCTTTCTTAAAAAGTTTGTAACAGGTCTCCATATCGGTAAGATTCAAATCGCTGAACATATTGGAAATCCAGGTTAGAAACCAGTTTCCCCAGCTATGCCAGTAATATAGAATTCTATGCGGTCCATACCCGACAAAACGAGAACCATAAACGACATCTGCCTTGCCTTTCAATACAGGTTCCAGGAGAAGTCTATACTCCTGCGGATCATATTCAAGGTCGGCATCCTGAATGATTACCAGATCACCGGTGGCCTTCTGAAATCCCGTACGCAGGGCAGCACCCTTGCCCTTGTTCTTCTCATGATATATAATGTTATACTCTTTCCCTTTTAATTTACCGAGAACCTCACGGGTACCGTCTGTTGAAAAATCATCCACAAGAACGATCTCTTTTTTTAGGCCGCCAGGGAGTTTGACGGATTTTACAAGGTCAAGAATAGTATGAAGTGTATTAACTTCGTTAAATACCGGTATAATAATTGATAATTTGTTCACTTAAAACTCTTATACTTTAAAATAAAAACGTTTCTACAGTAATCACTATTAAGTGAGAATTAATCAAGCAGCTTTTTACCGGCTATACAATCATATATATTATTATTTTCGTAAATTCGTGATTCATTGCGTTCCGCAACTCATACCGGATAAAAATTTTTAAGATCCAATAACTTCGAGTGTTGTCTCTTCGAGTATTTCGTAAACCCGGTCAAGTTCTTCCAACTGTATGGTATACGGAGGAGTAAAATAGAGAGAGTTGCCAAGCGGTCGAATGAGCGCCCCCTTTTGAATACAGCGTCTCATCAATTCCCATCCAAAATCAGATGTATACATGCCCTCACCTGCCAGTTCCGCTACAGCAACACTGCCCATCCAGCGAACTTCTTTTAAGAACTCACCAAGAGGACCTCGATAGAGGGATAACATATTCTCTGAGTGCCTCTGTTCGAGTTTGCGAATCTGTTCCAATCGATTCTCACTTTCAAACAACCCGAGGCTGGCAAGTGCTGCAGCAGCACCGGGAGGATTTGCTGTCATGGAATGTCCATGAAACAGGGTCCTGGATCGATCTTCACTCAAAAATCCTTCATATATTTTTTCGGTGGCAAGGGTTGCTGCAAACGGGAGAACTCCACCGGATAATCCCTTGGCAAGAGCCATCAGATCCGGCCACACTCCCGCTTTTTCAAAGGCATACATACTCCCGGTTCTTCCAAATCCCGTAAAGACCTCATCAGCTATTAAAAATACATTGTGATGATCGCAAAGCTCCCGAACCTTAACAAGATATCCGGGATGATAGAATGACATTCCGGCAGAAGCCCCCTGGATCAAAGGTTCCAGAATTACGGCAAAGGTCTCTTCTCCAAATTGCTCGAGATGGTCGCTCAGTTCCTGGATGGATGATTGAATAGAGTGCTCCACAACTTTTTGATCTTTATACTGCACGAAGGGTATGACAGGAGGCGAGACAAGTGTTGCATGAAACAAAAAAGGTTCATACATTTCATGAAAAATGGATCTCGCTCCTACAGACATAGCCCCGATTGTATCCCCGTGGTATCCATTCTTTAGAGCAACAATTCGTTTCTTTTCCAGTTGTCCTGAGTTGGCAAAAAACTGATATGCCATTTTAATAGCGATTTCAACGGCGGTGGATCCATTATCCGAATAAAAAGCGCGCGTTAACCTGTGCCCTGTTGTCGCACTTAGCTTTTCTGCAAGTTTCACGGCGGGTTCATGAGCCATCCCTCCGAAAATAACATGATCCAGTTTCCCCAGTTGTTCTCGAATCGCATCAATAATTACCGGGTGATTGTGACCATGGATAATGGTCCACCAGGATCCTATCGCATCGATTATCCTTTTCCCATCGGAGGTTATCAGATGACAACCTTCAGCTCTCTCAATTTGCAGTGGATCCGGAGCCAGTTTCATCTGGGTGAAGGGCTGCCAGGAGTGTTTTCTATAAGATTCAAGAAATTTTGTATAATCCATAATTATAACGTCCTGTGTATGGTTCTCTGTTTTGATTGGCTGAATGAATTTCTATAATCAGACCGAAGTGTTTTATGACAAAAATCCATAAAGCACGAGGGATCGAAGGTAACAGGGGTGGCCGCGCCAGGCGCGGAGTACATTCGAAATTAAAAATTGAGAAATCTATTCATAATGTTTTTTATACTTTCGGTCCGAATACGACTCCATTACAATTTTTAATTTCAGAGTGAAATGTAAATGCCGGGGCCCCGTG
>JBNKQE010000432.1:1335-3513 GCA_050295715.1 Leptospirales bacterium | reverse complement strand
ATAATAAGTGCGAATAATTAATAAAATAAATAGAGCTATGACAGGAACAAATGCCCACCTCGAGTCTAGCAGCAGGGGCGTAGAAAAATAAGCAATAAGGCCACCCGTATAGCCGGGATGTCTTATATATCGATAAGGTCCGGATGTAACAACAGTATGCCCCCTTTCGGTCTGTATTCGAACTACACCTGAAAAAAAACGATTCTCAACAAATGCCCAGGTTGCGATAGAATATCCCGTTACCATAAGGATTATTGAAACTAAATATACGAATAAAGGATAAGATCCAGTAGGATTGTCTCTCGCTTCCAACCCGGCTATTACAGAGATCAATACTCCCCCGACACCGATCATCGGAGCAATAACTTTATCCCATGGCTTGATTCCCGGAAGAGTCAAAGACTTCCCTCTTTCAATCAGAATATCGGGATTATGGCGTGCCGCAAGATATCGTGATACAATGAATCCAAATATATTTATGAACGCATAAACCCATGCCTGCCACCAATCCAACCTCAACGAAATAAGAACTGGCAGAAGCGGCGTCACAAACAGATAAACAATAAACATTAGTATGAACTTCAGCGAGAAAGATTTCATGATTTAATTGACGTAGAAAACCTTGCCCGCACAAGGGAGCACAGGTCCAAAAATCTTAAAAAATAAATAGCAACTGGTTCACAAAACCATATACTCGGAGATATTCAGTAGATCGCTCCTGTATAAAAAAACACTATTAGGTCAAAAGGCGTAAAATCTAATTGGTAACAATTTGGAATTTGATTTTATATTCGTATACCAATAAATCACGATCGGAATTCATTTGTTTTCATTCCCGCCTATTGTTTTATTACGTTTGTGTATTCGATTCGCATGGTAAAATAGATTGTTCTTTATATTTAGATCAATAAGCATACCACAACGAATAGAATCTTACTATAATTGCACCTCTCGATTGCCGAGATAGTCTGTAGATATTAAGCGTAGAACTATATCATCACAGTCTCTGACTTTTTGAGGTAATAAATTGCCGGGTTTTCGCAGAGCTTTTATAGTCTCTTCACTTACAATAATCGATACTTTATACTGCTTAGATCAACCCTTCAAGGCGGGAAGCAAGGTTTAACGCATCCAAGATAACAGGGTCATCTCCATCTGGGCCGATACACTCACAGAATTGCGGTAAGCAATCATCGAATTCTTGATGTTGTTGATGACTCGGTTGTATTCAGCTACAAGGATTATATCCATAACGGTAGTCGCCGGTCCATGAAACTCAGCAAAAGGGAATTCGTCAGGCGGTTTCCTCTTCACGTCCTTCCATCTGCATTCATACAAATTCGCTATTATAGAATATTTACTAATCCAGTTCGCAAAAAAAAGATATCGATTAACCGGCAATCACTGAAAATAGATTGGACAGTATTCAAAAACCCTCAATCATATTCACATCGTGGAACAGATTTCGGTGCGCGGCTTCGTTCAACTCCTTCTTTCCGATGGCTCGAAGCTGAGATAGCAACGGAAAGAAGCTTAATCAGTTAGGCGAAATGCATTCCATATTTACATACAACTTAACAAGGAGAAGAATAAATGATTAAACAAATAGTTATGGTGGTATTTTTGTTAATTTTGACGGGATGCCTTCGGCCTGTTATTAGAAAAGCATCACCCGATTCCCAAGGCATAAGATTTTATCGCTCACATCCATACCTAGTTGTCGGTAAGAATACCGAAAGTAAAAAAAGTGCCAAACCTGATATAACAACAACGGAAGTAAAAAATCAATTTACATATCAGATCGTGTATCTACCAAAATTAAATTCTGAAAATGAATATGTTATTACATCCGAAGGATGGTTTGGATCGCTAGAATTAAGTTCAACCTTAGATAATGGTTGGAATTTAACAAGTTTTGGGTATAAGCAAGATACAAAAACAAATGAAACTATTTCTGCCTTATTAGGAAGCTTGGAAGGAGTTAAAGGACTTATTTCTGAACCGGTCACAATGGAAGAAGGCGAAGCAATTGAAAAGCAAAACCAAGATGAAATGCAAAAGTATTTAAAAAAAGGTATCACCTCAGGCAGACCGTCGACAACTCCATTATTTAAATCAGTTAAAAGTGAAAATAACAACCAGCAGGAATTTTTATACTACAAACTAAATCCTGATGAA
>JBNKQE010000432.1:0-1325 GCA_050295715.1 Leptospirales bacterium | reverse complement strand
AAGAACTTACAGAGGGGTTTTATAAAATGATCTTCGATGAAAATGGCGACTTAGTTACATTTGTAAAAATCAATAGACTTGGCTGATTTATTGAACGTCATGGGTGACCAGAGTGTCAGTGTTTTTGGCTTGTATTAATTTATACCATCTTGCTATATATAGTGCAAAAAAATTTTAGGAGAAACGCAAAATGGCAGACATAAAAACAATTCAAAAAGAATTTGAAACAAAGCTAAAAGAAATAAGGCCCGATAATTATGATTTTCAGAAAGAAAATATTCCAAAAGTAGCCGCTGCCTTCACTTGGCCTTGGCTCATTGAAAATATCGCGATTGGCATGGCTCAAGGAGCTGGGGCTCAGTTTTTAAATAGAATTTTAGGCAGCGGAGGGCCAAGCCTTTCAAATTTAGCAGAGCATATAATAACAGGTGTAGAAATAGTCATTCAAAGAGAAATTGTTGCTGAATCATTCAGGCAAACCCAAGATCTACTCGACTCTGTTGAAAATTTGTATCGTACTGGTTTGATAATGAATGATTCTTTTTATGCAAAGAATGTTGTTCTTGATTCGAATAGACTTATGTCGTCATTTAAAAGACATCACTTAAATGGATTTTCTGGATACCTTACTTCAACTACTTATAAACTTGCTGGGCTGCAATTACATGGGATACTTGATGGTATTAATACAATCCCTGCGATGCAAGAGACTATTAAAAATGCAAAAAATCATTTGGATGGAATGATTTGGTATTGGTGGCACATATTACTCGATCCAAACAATGAACGCAAGATAATAATGGTTCAAACAGAAACCTTACAAAGATGTCATATGTCGGAGTCCGATTTACATCCTCGTAATATATGCGTTCCATACGATGTTTACCATGTTATCGATACAAGAAATGGTCACAGATATGGAACACATCCACATATAGATCCTGCTCAAGCCCAAGCTAATACATTAAACCAGGATCAATATAATAAAGCTGCTGAGGCATTGATTAAACCTGCCGAAAAAGTGATTCAAATCTGGGTAGATTATATTCGAAGAAATGGGGGAGAAATTTAAAATCAATTGCACTTCGCCTAACTGATATGTTTAGCCGCTGATCGGGTAGGAAGCGGGGTTTCCCCGCTGTCCTCCCACACTACCGGCTCACTTCATGCTATTTGCTCTGCTCTGGTGGACATGCGCTTGTTACAAAGCAACGGATGTTAGTCTGATAATTTTGTCTGCCAGAAAAAGATTTAATATATAATCCGAACGCTATGTCCACCACGATTGATCAAATACCATTCGCTCGCTGGAGGATGATTTGCTT
>JBNKQE010000431.1:0-3522 GCA_050295715.1 Leptospirales bacterium | reverse complement strand
GTCAGTAATGGCCGTCCCTACCGCGACCGTAGCGACTTGGTTTTTTGCCTATTTAACTTTTCTCAAAGTATAAACAATTCCGTGCATTGGAAGCATTGCACCATTTATTCTGTAGATCGCACTTGTTTCATCTTTGTGAATTTCTTTCAATTCGGCGGAAGTAAGTTTTGCAATTCCAAATTTGAAACCTTGCGGATATCTAAAATGCATATCAGCATTTATAATGGGATATTGGCTCACATGCTCATCTTGAAGAGGACAATCATATATATTATAAATTGTAAGGCAAATTTCTACGCTCGAGTCTGGCTGCACTGTAATTGGAATTATTATTTCAATCTCATTGTCTGTCCTATTGACTATAATCCCATGACCATTAAAGCTCATTTCTGCGGCAATAGAATCCAATTTGCCAAGTTCAAAATCGCAGATTATTTCATCGCCACGGGAAATTCTTGCAGATTGAAGCCAGCAATCTGACTCTTTTTGATTTATAAACTTTAAACGAATAGGCTCGGATTGAAGTTTACCAGTAATATTTGTTAGAGAATTGATTAGTAATCTTTTCAATTGGATTCGCCCATCCTCCATTTCACTAAATTGATAATCCCATTTTGCATCTCTTCGAACGAAAGGTGTTTTAATCAATTCTGATGTTACAACTTGAAAAAGCTCCTCGGGTAATAATCTTTGAAATAATGAATAAAATATATTTTCGTCTATTTCTCTTTGGATCGAAAGAACTTCCCTTTTGAGGGTTTCTTGCATTTCAGCCTGCTGTTTGGACATTGCTTCTTGTCGATCTCGTTCAAGCTTATCAGTAATAAATGCGGTGATAAATATTGCAATAGCCAATGAGTAACAGAAGTTGCTCGCGATAGAGAATAACGTATATAAACGGGAATGGCTTATTACATTGATTGTAACAGGTTTTCCATTTTTAAGGCTTGTAACCTCCGAGATGTTTGATGGCAATGATTGGGCATGAGTATCAAGAATAAACGCACCTGCGACTAATAGTAATAATACTATTATAAAAATTGTCTTTAGCTGCTTGGACATAATAACATTCCTTAAGTTATATTAAAATAATTTCGTTTCGCCTAACTGATTAAGCTTCTTTCCGTGGCTATCCCAGCTTCGAGCCATCGGAAAGAAGGTGTTGAACGAAGCCGCGCACCGAAATCTGTCCCACTATGGGGATTGTTCATGGCGGTCTACAAGTTGCGGGAATGGGTAAGGCAAGAACCATTTTCCCGATTGCGCAATGAAGACAAAGATCCGGATCGACACCGGTAAGGTGTTTGAAAAGATCTTTCCACGATGTGAATATGATTGCGGGTTTTCGCAGAATGTCCAATCTATTTTTCAGCGATTGCCGGATAATCGATATCTTTTTTCTACGAACGGGATTAGCAAATATTCCGTAATAACGAATTTTTACAAAAGCAGATGGAAGGACATGAAGAAGAAACCGCCTGACGAATTCCCCTTTGCTGAGCTTCATGGACCGGCGACTACTGTTGTGGGCATAATCCTTGTAGTTGAATACAACCGAGTCATCCTCAACATCAAGAATTCGATGATTGCTAATAGCAATTCTGTGAGTGTATCGGCCCAGATACTGAATCAGATGGTCCGGTTTGCTAAACGGTTCCTTGCAAAAAACAACCCATTCTTTGTTATAAAGTTTACGCAGGTATTGGGAGAACCCATCGTTGCCGGGAAAGCCAAAACCTGGTGAACGATGTGTGGTCCTTTTAGATCCCTGGCCATCAAGCTTACTACGGCAGTTAAATTTCCGCCTGCGCTACCACCCATAACAGCAATTCTAATAGGATCTCCTCCATATTCACCGATATTATTTGCTCTGTCTCATTCACATATTCCGGATCGTAACCGAGTGAAAATCCTCCCTGGTATCGATATCTATGGACGCTTCGGGAAGTGTAAGGGTGTTGAATTTTGTTTGTAGAAGCAGTCTCTTCGCCCCCTGATCGCCGTTCAGTATTGCAAATTTTTCCAGCCATCCTGCGGGAAAAAGAGATGGGGGGCCAAAATCCCCATTAAACTCAGCCACGGCAGGATTCACAGGATCCCGTGAAAAGACAGAGTATAACTCTTTTAAATGCTCTGCTGAGACTTTCGGTTGATCGCAGAGCAGTACCATCACGGCCTTCGCCCTGGGAATCGGATTCTCTAACAGGTGCCGCGCAAATGCACGAAGAGAGCTTCCCTGTCCCAGCCTGTAATTCGGATTATGGATCCATCTTACTGGATGATTGTGTGAAGCTCTTATCTCTTCTGCATTGGCCCCTGTGATTACATGTACATTCGTAGTCAGCTCTGATGCCGCGCGAATGGTTCGACTTAATAAAGTCTCCCCTTCGTAAATGGCCATTTGCTTACAGCTTCCAAATCGACGGGACTCTCCGGCCGCCAGAATCCCCACTGCCAGTTCGCCGGTCTCAAACGGAAATTGGTGCGATGGCACAGTTTGTTTCCCTGTTAACATTCTCTATCGCCACCCCAAAAAAATGCTTTTGCAGATCGGATACTATGGAAAGGGCAACTGCCCGGGAAGTGCGCCCATAGCTTTTATCACCGATAGGTCCATGCAGGATCTTATTTGGAATTCTCTCATCCGATATGTGATAAAGATCAATCAGATCAACGATCATTTGATCCTTTCGCTTTTTGGGTCCAAGCACGCCAATATAATCTGCAGGAATCTCCTCCCTGATCCAGTGGTAGAGGAAGCCCAGGTCCTGTTCGTAGTTGTGAGACATGAGAAGCAAAGCGGTTTTTCCGGCGGACCCGGAAGCATTATTTTCCGGATTCCGTTTCCACGGTTGGATGGGCCACCTTTCTGATCTCCTCTGTTTGTGCCAATCATGACGATGTTCATAAATCTTTAAAGACCAGCCCATCGCATCAATTAGACCCTTAAGCGGTTCTACATCTAATCCGGCGCCGAAAATTGTGATATTGAGATCGCTTTGCCAGGGTTCTATAAGGTAATCATTGTTCCTTATTTTTATGATTCTGGCTGTGATTAAGATTTCGTCGGACGAGAATGAATTGGCGAAATCACATTTTGACAGAGTCCGGCGAGTTCCAAAATCATGGTCTCCCGGATTTACACTAATGAGAGTCACTCCGTCTTCCTGATTTTCATAGGCCAGATAGGTTTGTGCAAAGTGCTTTGTATTTATCCATTCCACTGGCTCGAAAAGAATCTTAAGTATTCCCTGACACCCAATACCAGATCCAATAAAGCGATCGCTTTCTTCTCTTGTATCTATAGTCTGGATATGCACCTGCGATGAATTGGTTAACGCCAAATCGATGATTTGTGCTTCAAGGCATCCGCCGGAAAGGACTCCACAGGAATTCCCGTTCAAAGCGATGAGTTTTTTAGCGCCCACTTTTGAATACGTGGATCCCTTCGTTTCGATTATAGTTGCGAGAATTAATTGTTCATTCCTATTTGCTTCTGCAAAGGATAAAAGATCTTTAAGT
>JBNKQE010000430.1:0-3526 GCA_050295715.1 Leptospirales bacterium | reverse complement strand
TCACCACGTATTGTGTGATTGAGAAATTGGAGTCCCTTTCATTATCGGAGCAAGCGGACATCCCTGTCCGGTGCTCCGAGGTAGGTCCATCCATGGACCTTGTAATGAGCGGACTACAATTTCCATCCATAAGAGAACTTCATGTTATAGAGACTGTTGGATGAAACAATTCACCTGTGAATAGCTGAATTGTTTCTTTTTATTGTATAGATTTCCAGGAAATTGATTCGTTAACTGAGTAGTTACTCAAAGTTTAGAAAATATGTTTCTCCTTCTCCCCCCGGGTTGTTTATGGAGTAGGCGGCGGTTGTAATCTGAATTCAATCTGACTTTTTGGTATTGAGGTTTACGGCACATAACATAAAATAGTATAAAAATCAAATACAAATCAGTGAAAGTTTATATGTATTATGCTCGATATTGTTCCATATATGCGTAACTGTGACTCATATGAAAAAAAACAGGTGAAAAATTGTAACGGAGAGGATATATATATTATTCTGGACACATGAGGTCCCTGAAAATTATATTTGTTCTTCATAAATTCTTCCCTCCTGGCTACCGAAAGATGTCCCTTCGAATAAAAATAACACTGACACTTGTCATTATCAGTATTATAGCATCTGCATCAGTTGGTGGTATTGCAGAATGGGTTTTACGAAAAGATTTTAGAAATGCTGTCTTGCTGGAAGCATTTGAGAATTTTCAAGAAGATATCACTGCCTATATTGGATACTATGGTTCATGGGATGATGCTTCAAAAGCCGAAGTTTTTCACAACTTTGTCATTCGCCGTAGAAGTAAGGAAAATTCCGAAAAGAATACTGCTTCGAATTCAAGTTTAAAAAGGGATCAAATTCACAGGGATGAATTTATTGACCGGGAAATAAATCCTCCATTTCAATTCTTATTAATCAGCCCGGGGGGTAAAGTGCTTCTCAAGATAAAAGGGTATGAAATAGGAGAAACGGTAAGTAGAAGAATAATCGATAAGAGTCTGCCTCTTAAAGTTGATGGTAAAGTGATTGCTTATGCTTATCCGCAGGGAGAACCATCTTTAACAAAACGTGATATTATATATCTGGATGCCATTCGTGATGCTCTTGTCATCGGTGTTTTTTTTGCCTCTATTTTCTCAATTATTACCGGATTAATATTTGGTCAGAGTTTGAGTATTGCCCTTACCCGATTGACTCGTTCCCTTTCAACCTTCGGAAATATGATTGAGAAAACCGAGATGGAATTAGATCTCGAATCTTTTAGAATTCCTGAAAAGGACTCAAGTCGCAAGGGAGATGAGATAAGCAAACTCGCCCATACATTTAATGTCATGATAGAAAGATCAGCAAGGGCACATCGTAAATTAAAAGACGAGAGTATACGTGATCCACTAACAAATCTCTACAATCGTCGATATTTCGATCAAAAGTCAATTTTGCTGTACGAGCTTGCTGTGAAATCCGGGTATCCGTTGTGTGTGGTTCTTGCTGATCTGGACTATTTTAAAAAGATTAATGATCAGTTCTCCCACGGAACCGGTGATATGGTACTGAAAAAAGTTGCAGAGATTTTTACTCAAAATATAAGGCAGATGGATATCGCTGCTCGTTATGGTGGTGAGGAATTTATATTATTATTTCATCGCACTGATCTGGAAACTGCAATAGTTATTTGTGAAAGAATTCGTGAATACATTAAAAATTATGATTGGAGCCAGATTCATAAGGAGTTAAAGGTGACGATGAGTCTTGGAATCAGTGACTCTCTTGAATTAAGATCCGTTGGTAAAATGATTGTGGAAGCTGATAAATACCTGTATATGGCGAAAGAACTTGGTCGCAATCGTGTCGAATATCCTGGAAAGAATGTTGTTCGAAAAACTTTCTTTCGGAAGCTTATCGGTCGGGGTTGACAGTATTGATTTCTACTGCACTCAACTTTCGGGCAAATAGATAAATAATCTTTCATGTGCATTTCGTTGAATCCCAGGCAGCAGAGAGGTAATGCGCCGGTATACTTTTCTGTTAATCAGATTTTTTTTCCTAAAGGATCACAATCTGATTACGTCCATTGTTTTTGGCTGTATAAAGGGCTCTATCGGATTGGAATCGCATCTCTTCAAAATTTTGCATGTTTTCTTTCCAGGTCGAGATCCCGATACTTACGAGAACCGGTATTCGCTGCTCCTTGCACACAAAAGCATACTCCTCACTTGATTTTCGAATTCTTTCTGCTACCTGCCTCGCATCCTTTTCCCCCGTTTCTGGAAGGACTATCATAAATTCTTCTCCACCGATTCTACCCGGCAGATCATTTCCTCTCATGGATTCTCTGCAGATTTTTGAAAATTCTTTCAGTGCCCTGTCTCCTTCAATATGACCGCATGTATCGTTTATATTCTTAAAATGATCCAGATCAAGCGTCATAATGGAGAATATCCTTGAATAACGTTTTGCACGCTCAAACTCCTCTTCTGCCCTCTCGAATATATGACGCCTGTTGAATAATCCAGTGAGTGGATCAGTTATTGAGAGTAGTCTTAATTCTTCCTCAAGTTTCTTTCGTCTCGTATCATCTCTGGCAAGTCCTTCAATTCCCACAGGATTGCCCAGTTCATCCATTAGAAGATATGCATTTGTCGAAAACCAGACTTCATGACCATCTTTGTGTAAAAGCGGGGCTTCTACCCGTACGGTTTCTCCGCGAGCTTCGAAAATATTTTTTATTATTTCTGCACGTTCGTCACTGTTCACATAATAATCAGTGATTGGCGTACCAAGAACTTCTGATGTATCATAGCCGAGGATACCGGTCACGGATGGTGACAGACGAAGGAGAATTCCATTCATGTCAGTTCTATAATAAATATCAGGAAGTTTCCGTATGATTTGTTCCAGGTTGTTTTTTAATCGCTCTATCTCATTTATCGTCTCTTCCATGTGTGTGATATCTTTAATGGTACCAACTGTATCGTTGGTTCCTTCTACAATGCCAACTTGAAGGGAGACTGTCTTCAATATACCATCTTTTCGCATAATCTTAAATGTGTATTCAGAAGGGATGGTCAGTCCATTGAGTCTTTTTCTATAGTTTTCCTGAACCATTTCCCGATCCTCATCGGCTATGAAGACTGAGAAATCTTTACCAATTATCTCCTCATTGGGATATCCAAGCAATAATGATAGGATTGAGTTTGCATAAACAATTTTACTATCTTTTATTACAAATACACCATCCTGGATTCGTTTTACAAGGGATTGGAATCCCCATTCTGATAGTATATCCATATTATCCTGACCCAATTGGTTCGATGTTATAATCGAAAAATAATTTCATATTTATTAATAATTGAAAAGCGTTTTGATCGGGACTTTCCACTAATAACTATATTGTATTAAACGATTAAAAATAAGTATTTCCTAAAAATAATAACGGATGCAGTAGAATCATATTTAATTTCTTACTTATACTGTTTTTGCGGAAATCAGCCATGTAATATATATTAACAAAGATGAAGATAGAAGTT
>JBNKQE010000429.1:0-3540 GCA_050295715.1 Leptospirales bacterium | reverse complement strand
CAGATGCCCCTGGATAGAGAACAGACTTCGGATGGTAATTTTCATTGATTGCTTTAAACAGCTCCATCCTTTCAAAACCAATATTTTTATAAATATCTAAGTATTTTTTTATCATGACCGGTATTATGTGACCCTGTATAATATGGATTTGTCTGGCTGCGTCATGTAGTATACCATCACCTCGCAAAAAAACCTGCAATCGCCTTAGTTCCTACCGGATTTTCACATCTCGTGCTATAATACGGAACATGGTGTTTTGAATCAAAATCTTATTCAGTCAATATTCAAATGAGGAATTTGCGGATTCCTGATTTACTTTTTGATTGGAATCAAGATATATGGTAACGACTCAGCATGTAATATGTAATGGAGCAACCACAGTCCGCCCATTATCGGAGCAAGCGAACATCCTGTCCGGTTACTCCGAAGTGGTCCATCCGGAATATTGATTTATTCACTGAGTAGCAACGATATATGAATTTTTTTCTACAAGAAAATATCAGCGATTCTATGTTTCTCGATTTTTTTCGGGTGATTGCTCTTATACAACTGACAGTCTTATTTGTTGGCCTGTTACGTGCATCCCTGGAGAAACGCACAAAAAGGGTTATCCTCTGGTTTGTTCTTTCTATTGGAGGAGCAACGATCCATACAATTTTTGCACAGTATCCAATTCTACAATTTTTACTTGCTTTCGGTTCTTCTCTTTCCACTGCATTATTGCCGCTTCTCGCATTTTATCTATTTTCAGAAAAACGTATAATTACAAACAAATTAAGACTGTTTTTTCTGATTCACCCCGGAGTCAGTTACTTGTGGTTGGTCTGGTTTCTTCGTGCCGGCAATCCGACCCTTGCGGTTTTGCCTCCACTTCTTTTCGGTTTTATCTTTGCCGCTATAGCGATCTGGATTGCAGCCTCTGAGTTTAGTTCTGATTTATTGGATGAGAGGAGGGCGCTGCGACTTCGGTTTTCGATTCTGGTTATCCTGGGAATCATCGTGCAAATGGTATTTCGGGCGCTGGACCCGGCTGGAGAAGGGATTTCAGCCCTTGCAGAACCCTCACTTGTAACATTCATAAGTATATATATACAGATTGTCGCTTTTCCATTGCATCCCGGAATTTTTCCTGAAGCGAAAGATGAGACCAGGGGAGTTCATCGCGAAGATTTTCAGGAAACAAACAGTGACCAGGTTCTTTTAAAAGCACTGGAACAAAAGATGACAGTAGAATCTCTTTTCAAACAAGAAGGGCTGACTATAGGTAAACTGGCTTCCATCTTAAATGTAAAAGAGTATAGACTTCGTCAGCAAATTCGTTTGCTTGGTTACAGTCGATTTTCCGATTATCTGTGCGAAAAACGATTGGAAGAGGCATGCAGGCTTCTTGGGGATCCACAGCTCAAAGATATGGCAATTGTAAGAATTGCTCTTGATTCGGGATTCTCATCAGCGGCTGCATTTAATCGAAGCTTCCGAGAAAAACAGGGAATCACTCCGGGAGAGTTCCGAAAGCTTGCACAAAAAGATTCACAATTTTGAAATTGTTAAACTTTTTGTCAGTTTGGAAAGACTGGCATTCAAAAAGAGCTTAATATCTTTCCTATGATGAACAACATTTTACCAGTAGATTCCCTGGCTCTCTGGGGATTGATCGTTTTTTTTATTCTGGTATTCCGGTACTTTATCCTGGCAATACCCCCTTATCTAATCTATTTTGTATTTTTTCGTGATAGATTTAGAAGAAACCGAATTGCTGAAAAGCTTCCATCTCAGAAAATGATCTATCGGGAGATTATCGCTTCGATACTTTCGCTTTCTATTCTTGCCGTATTTTCAACGCTTGTGGTCTTTATGGCAGAGAATCAATGGAATCAACTATATTTTAATATAGATGAATTTGGTCTCTGGTATTTAATCGTCAGTATACCCACTCTGTTAGTCATTCATGATGCCTACTTCTATTTTGGTCATCGTCTTATGCATACAGCTCTATTCTACAGTTGGACCCATAAATTGCATCATTCCTTTATACGTCCGAGCCCCTTTGCTTCTTTCGCATTTCAACCCGGTGAAGCGGTTGTTCATGGACTTTTTGGTGTGCTGGTTTTCTTGATTTTTCCTGTTCATCCACTGGCATTTGTTGTGTTTATAATATTGATGAACATAATGAACGTTGTTGGCCATCTTGGCCATGAGATTTTTCCACGTGGATTTTCAAGAGGTGCAGGGGGGTATATTATGAATACTCCCACGCATCACAGTATGCACCATCTCTATTTCAGATGCAACTACGGTCTTTATTTTAATTGGTGGGATCGTCTCTTTCGCACGAATCACCCGGAATACCATGAAACATTTGATAGATATGCTATTTTTCCAGATAACATGAAAGCTCGGGTATCTGAAGTTACATGATCTTCCAGGCAAAGGCGGCCTCTATGGCCGTCCTGCCGCGGTGTTGCGCTGCAAATTGCAAGCAGGAAGTCCTGACCGGGGGCAGTTGAACCTCTGTTAGCCAGAACCAGGGATACTGAATTGTCACATCGGATATCGAAACAGAGCGTCTGCGATTGCCGTAGATAGAATTATAAGGACTACACCACCAACTGCTCCCAGAATTGCAAATGGTATTGATGTTCTGGCCTGGTTCGCCAGGTTTTTAGATATCTCTTCATCACTCAAACCTTGCTTCTTTAACTTTTGATATTTCCCATTGGCATTCTGGAGTAACAGGGAATTTCCAAAAATACCAATTGCCACAATTGCAGCGGTAAATCCCTGGTGCGGAATAATAAAATCAAAATAAGCTTCGACGAAAGAACTGAACATTAACAATCCTATTACTAAAGACAGGATACTCCACTGCCTTCGATAACCCAGCCAGGCTGGCAGGATAAGTATACTAAGCCAATTCAGACCAGGCGAATTTATTTGTTTCCTTGCAACAGCTCTGTCATAAAAGTTCCCAATTTTTTCAGTCTTATCACCACAATAGCTTAGAAAAACATCTTTTGGAATCCAGTTATCTGGATCATTTGTTTCTGATTTCACATATCACTCCTACAATTATGCATCTCAGTGAATTATTCCAATAGATCCGAATAAAGCAATTTTGTCATGAAAAAATAGATAAAAATTTCTTTGAGTCCATTGTTTCCAATATTTTAGCTATGCTTTCGTATCCGGAATCCTAAAAATATTCTATGACTACAAATATGTTGCCTCACTTCGTATAACGAAAATGAATTCGCGAAGTCACGAGCAAAGTGATCGATTTGCCGAAATCCGTTGCAATAGCCGAACCTGCATTCTCTCCCCAAAATTTCATAGCGGATTATCCGCGATACAACCGGTATATAGTATGCCTCCAGGACACAGTGTTCTCGAGTACCATTATTCATGATGTATCAACTATTCGTGATTTACCATGAACTTCCGATAATAAGTATTATGTCAAAAGTATATTATGTCGCATTTGTATAAACTGCCTGATTGTGAACACACTAAACCGGGTTGATTACTTACACCGTGGTTATT
>JBNKQE010000428.1:0-3556 GCA_050295715.1 Leptospirales bacterium | reverse complement strand
TAAAGCGATGAAAGATATTGATTCAAATGGTAACATGTTAGCCAAAGTTAGTAGAACCAGTATGTAAGATTCTAAGGGAGTGTGATATATGCGATGGATCACTTTTTTCAGTCTGATAAGTATAATATTTATCTCTACCGGGTGCACCGGTATTCCCGGTGGAATCGAACCTGTCCAGGGACTGGATATCACACGCTACACAGGAACCTGGTATGAAATTGCCCGACTGGATCACTCCTTCGAAAGAGGGTTGATCAATGTCAGTGCTACCTATACGCAGAGGGATGACGGCGGAATTGATGTCTTGAACCGGGGATACTCTCCCGAGGATGAAAATTGGAAAGAGGCCGCAGGCAGGGCCTATTTCGTTGATTCCCCGGGCAAGGGGCATTTGAAGGTCTCTTTCTTTCGACCGTTTTATGCGTCCTATGTTATCTTTGAACTGGATAAGGATTATAACTATGCTTTTGTTACAGGAAACTCACGTTCGTATCTCTGGCTTCTGTCTCGCACTCCACAGGTACGCGATGCCGTAAAAAAACGATTTGAAGACCGTGCTGGAGAACTGGGTTTCAATACTCAGGAGTTGATTTACGTGCGTCAGGAGACACCGTAAGGATAGCAAAATATTGAAGGTCCCTTATGTTTTGTTCACATAACATTGCCGTGTAAATAATTCAATAATTTGCGTTTTTTAGTCTGTAAAATATGAATCTTGCAAAATCTTCTTATCTGAATATTGCAGGAGCCCTCCTTTTTGCTACTCGGGCATATTTCAGACTCCCCGAATTGTATTTGAGGAGTTGGTCGCCAATGCCCTTATCCATAGAGACTATTTTATTTCTTCCCCTGTTCGAATTTTTCTGTTTGAAAATCGCGTGGAAATCATCAGTCCTGGACACCTGCCAAACAACCTGACTGTGGAAAACATAAGAGCGGGGAATTCCAATATAAGAAATCCTGTCCTGGCTTCTTTTGGGACAAAACTTCTGCCCTATAGAGGACTCGGAAGCGGAATTCGACGGGCCTTAAAAGCATACTCAAAGATCGAGTTGATTGATGATCGGGAAAATAATCTGTTTAAGGTTATTATAGCTCTGGAGTAAGGTAATATACATAACAATTACATTCAAAAATCAAGTTATATTAACAAGGATTTTCATTGAATATCAACAAGTGCTTTATTGATCAGCAGATAAATGGAATAATGACGTAGATTGCAGAGCAAGCAATAGAAGAGGTAAAAATTGCCGATTCAGCGAAGCTTCGATCCATGATCCGGGAGAAAAAGACCTCACATAAAAAATACGACCTTTCTGAATTTTTTGGGAAATTGGATTCGGATGTGGACTCGCTTGCCTATTAAAGAAAAAAGAAAGAGGAGTATGGATATGCTTTATGATTCAACGATAGAAAACCGTATGAAGCTGAACACTTTCGGACCGGTTCACAATGATACTGTAGCGATCCGTGATTCCATACGAAAGGCTTTAGAACAATGTGATGAGAAGCCCCAGCTTGCCGTAATTTATCCTTCTATATCATCAGACATCCAGAAGATTGTAAATCTGATCCACTCCGAAATCGACGTGCAGATTGTCGGCGCATCCAGCGGAGGAGCCGTGTTCACCGAGCGAGGTGTATCAAAGGATGGGGTTGTGGGAGGATTCATTGGAGGACGCGGTGTAACGATCCAAACCGTCGCCATCAAGAAGACTGCAAATGTAGTATCTGATCTGCGGTTAGCTCTGGAATCGATTCAACCAGCGGCGGGGGGAGGACATTCCCTTTTCGTTCTTGCCGATCCATTGGCAATCGATGGGGACAATCTTACTCACTTCCTGTCAGACCTTGTTCCATTGAACTGGCGTATTCTGGGTGGTTTTGCCGGTGATAACTGGAAATTTGTAGCTACAAAAATTATCCACAATGAGACGGTCTTTTCCGGGGGAATCGTGATTGCATACATCAACGATCAACTCGTACCCGGAGTCGGGATCAGACATGGCTTTCATCCTATTGAGGGGGGACGTGAAATGATCGTCACCGCTATAGAGGGGAATATTCTAAAAGAGCTGGATGGAAAACCGGCAGCATCGGTCTACATTGATGAGTTGAAAGAGCTTGGATTGATCCAGGCCGGCCAGGATATTCTGCCGCTTCTTGCTGAGTATTCCATCGGTGTGAAAACGATTCTGGGGGAGAAGTGGAAGATCCGAACACCCATGTCTCTGCATGCAGAACATATAACCCTTGCCGGTTCCATTCCCGCACAATCGCGGGTTAGAATCATGAGAGGTGACGATGTCTCTCTGATGCATGCAGCCAGGGATGTGGCCAACCTTGCAACGGAGAGATTGAAATCCCGGAGACCCGGAGCGCAACTGGTTGTCGACTGTGCAATTCGTCTTCGAATCCTGGGTGATCGGTATGGGGAGTATATCGATTCCATTCGTGCTGATTCCGAATGTCCCATGCTCGGATTTGCTTCGTATGGGGAACTGGCACGTTATGGAGGATCGCTGGAGGGTTTTCATAATGCAACGGCGATATCAGCGGTCTGGTAGGATAGCTGTGTTTCGGACGTACCCGATCATTTCACAGCGCTCACAATGCGTTGCTGGAGTCAAATCTACATTCAGGATGTATGTATCGCTATAGCCGGTACAGCTGGAAACGTCATGAAGGCAACAGAGACATTTGAGAACTATCCCTGATGGATTGTATTGATTTCCAATCTATTGAGCAGTGCAATAACAGTGTCGGGGCATATATCCTCTTTCGAGTGCACCCTCTGGCATCCGCTGGTTACCATATGCCGGATGTGATGGGGGAAAAGCCCTCCCCAATGTATTGTGGGAATATGACTGAAAAAAGAAGGAGAGAAGTATTTGGCTCTCTGCTTCTATTTAAAGAAATAAAATCAGAGATCGAGGCAGCATTCGATATTGGATTGGTGTTTCTGCGATTTCAGTCATCAAGTTTCTTGCTTATGAACGCATTACTGATTCAGAAATTGAGCTATTCCATGGTTTTTTGCAACATGTAAATGTTCTGGATGTTTCCGCCACGGATCGATAGTTCTTAGACGAATGTATTCGTTTACGAAAGAGCAAGCAGATCAAAATTCCTGACCTGCGAGTGCAGGGTTTTCATCAGGGTAGCTAAAATGTCACACCCTTTTAGTAGAATGACGCTTGTCATGGATCGTTACTTGCGATAAAATGGGTAGGCGCAATTGCCGGAAGCTGACCCGGGCACCTCCGGTTCTCGCAAGGGCGTGAACCGGAACGGGCTCTCCTGCGCGGGGTGATAGGTGTAATATATATGAATAAAATAATTGCTCACGTTAAACAGTTGGAATCCGGGAACTGGATTATTCAATCTCTCATGGATCACCTAACAGGCACGGCATTTTTTACACAGACTTTTGTCAGTAAATTTGGAGAGGGGAAACTGGGATATGCTCTGGGACTCTTTCATGATCTGGGAAAATCATCAACAGAATTCCAATTTAGGATCAAGGGCCTTTCCGGCTATGATCCGGAAGCACATA
>JBNKQE010000427.1:0-3561 GCA_050295715.1 Leptospirales bacterium | reverse complement strand
CTCCGGGTCGTGCCAGAGCGCCGGTGTCTGTTTGCCGATTATTTCGTCTGCGGTATAACCCAGCAAGCGCTCGGCAGCAGGATTGAAGCTTGTGACAGTACCGTCAGGGGTCGTGGAGATGATTCCATAGGCTACATTATCCAGAATGGCACGCTGCAGGAGCTGAGTACGGTCAGTATCTTTCATCTCATGTGCCTCCTCAAGCCTTTCCCTGCTGCGGCAATGTGAAGTAGAAAGTGGCACCGCCGTCCATCTTTCCCTCGGCCCATACGCGTCCGCCATGACGGGCGATGATACGTTGTACGGTAGCAAGTCCGATCCCGGTTCCTTCGAAATCTTCCATGGAGTGCAATCGCTGGAAGACGTCAAAGAGTTTATCAGCGTATTTCATATCAAATCCGACTCCGTTGTCGCTTACCGAATAAATGATTTCGTTCTCCTTTGCCAGCGCCCGGATCTCGATTCGAGCTTTCTCTCTCGGTCGCGTGTATTTGATGGCATTCTCGATCAGATTGATCCATACCTGGCGGATCAGTGCATAATCGCCATGCACAGAGGGAAGTTCTTCGATGTTCCACTCAATCTCTCGATCTTTGTTATTCTCCTGGAATTGGACTACTATGTCATGAAGAACCTGATTCATATTAATGATTTGTTTTTGCAATTCTAACCGACCGGTTCGTGAAAACTGGAGCAGGTCATTAATCAATGCTGCCATCCTCCGGACGGAATAGGAGATGGTGTCGATATAATGGATTCCCTCTGCATCCAGCTTTTCGTGATAATGGGAGACCAGAAGGCCTGCGTATCCGCTGATATGGCGTAGCGGAGCGCGAAGATCGTGGGATACGGAGTAGGCGAAGGCTTCCAGTTCTTTGTTCGCTGCTTCCAGTTGCGCGGTTCGGTGCAAGACACGCTGTTCCAGTTCTCTTTTCTCGGCTTCGTGAAGTTGTCTCTCAAATTCTGCCTGTGAACGCGCACTGATGTCCCGGTGAATCCGAATTGCCTCAAAAACCTTGGTGAAAGCTAATAAATATACACCTTGATATAGAGTCAGAGCAACAAGGCTCTCATTAACAATGATCGTTGCCGTCATGGAAAGTCCGATATATATGAGAATATCAGTTGACCGTTTCCGGATCAGATGAACAAGCAGATAGAGCGCTCCCCACACGAAACTGACAATGAAGATAACAGGGATAATTTCCGCCAGGATAAGGAGCGAATAAGCGCCCTCTCCGAGAGAAAGCTGGTGCGGCCCAATTCCTTCACGAGGTAAGGGGATGAACATAAAAGAGCGATGAAACAATGCATAGTACAATAAATCCGCGAGAGCTATTATCGTGATGATGACTAACAGTATCAGGGGGACTGTAAACAAACGGCTTCGTACATCAATGAATAATCCGACCGTGAGCAGGTAAAAGAAAGCTGAAGAAAAGGTTATAACCAATCCGAAATCGGTCCATGGAATCCAGAACTCTCCGAACGCAGGTAGATTGTGCGAAATCACAACATGCAAAGCATAGCTTGCAGAAAACAAGCACATGGCGACGTAACTCAACACGAGAAGGGATCGAATATTGCGATAATCCCGGACCGCAGAAACCCCGGTAATGATGAATAATGTAGCTGCCGCTATATGCAACAGTTCATGAAGATGATTGACGAACACCCAGTTCATAACTGTTCCACTGTTATTATTTCAATCCCCATATGTTCATAGTTCGTGCAGGTTTCCATTGTTTGTTGGCGTTCCAGCTCTACAGGTTTGAGCACGAAAGAGCTGTCAGGCTGGTGCAATATCTCATATTCGTGTTTCAGCCGATCGGCTTCGCGAGGTCCAGCATTCAGGGTTTTCAGTAAGACAGGCCGGTTGTCCTTTAGGCATGCTTCCCTGTAGAGTGTGACTGCTCCGGTTTCCAGCAGCGTTTCAGTAATGGCATAGAGATCGGACATTGCGGTTCTCGTTATGTGACTCAAGCTTTTTGAACGAACTTTTCTGGTAAGGCAAAATAGAACATTGCTCCTTCATCCGGCCGGGCCTCGGCCCAGATCCGTCCGTTTTGACGGGCAATGATGCGCTGGACAGTGGCAAGGCCGATGCCAGTTCCTTCGAACTCTTCCATGGAGTGCAATCGCTGGAAGACGCCAAAGAGTTTATCTGCGTATTTCATATCAAATCCGACTCCGTTATCTGATATGAAATAGACGATTTTATCTTCCTTTTTCTGCGCCCGGATTTCGATTCGAGCCTCTTCCCTGGGCCGCGTGTATTTGATCCCGTTATCGATCAGATTAACCCATACCTGCCGGATCCCCCCGCGCTTGACATATAGGAAATTGCTCTCTACCGGATACAATCATCTGAAAATAATCTATCTTACATTTTCAGGAAAGTCAAGGAAAAGATTGTTCTATTAAACTGGATATAAACCCGTTTAGGAGGAAGAAGCTGTTTCCGCGGCAGAGAGTTTTCTGTCAATAAAAAATCATTAGGTCTCTCCTCTCCATCCTTGCAATCGCGAGAGAAAACATGACGTTTGCCTGCGACGAGCAGGAGGCTCTAGTGTCGAATCAAGCACACGATGTGCTGATAAGATTCGACCTGGCAAAGGAGAGGATGTCCTGAAAATGCTTGCCACTAATGACATCGTGTCATTAGCACACTAAGTAAGCTATAACAGGCGGCTTTCAGAAGACACAGCAAGGCATCTCTGCTCCTTGAGAAAGTCAATGGTTGAACAAAATTATCTTTGACAGCAGTTGTTTATAAAATTTTACTGCTGAAATAAGGTTGACTTTTGTTTTATGAAAGAAGAGAAATAATTAATTTATGGATGGAAACGTCAGGATTTCTTCAGGCGGCTCATTATGAATGGATTCGGTAAAAACATCAATCTTATTATCTTTTTTATTGGGGTTGTCCTCCTTCAGCCTGTGGAGTCAAAAATGAACGCAGATATTGAACAATCATACTTAGGGGGCTACACAAGAAGTGAAATGGAGTCCATTTCCCGCTTAGTCCTCTTAGATGACCGGACCTTCCTTTTCACCTTCATGGGCGGCTCACTGGACCTTGTGGCTGTGGGGTATTGGGAGTTAAATGCAAATCCAGAGTCAGGAATCAGCCTTAAGGAAGTTCGATTACAAACCCAGGCATTCCCTGCTTATATTAAAAAAACAGATAAAGATGATCTAAAAGTAAAATTCATATTTGACGGCTATTCTCTGTCGAATGCGACTCAACCGGTTTTTGCAGTAAGTAAAACAGGAAAAATTCCTTCACGTTTTAGTCCGCTTTTTGAAAGAGGTCAGTCCAACTGGCGCTCTGAATATGAACTACCGCCCTTTGATGTTCAGGAGGCTAAGTTTTTTTATATCGGTTATGTACAAACTGATAAATTTGATCTTCCTGTGAAGCTGAAAGTCTTTCAATACAACTTAGAAAATGGTTCGCAAATTAAAATCGGTTTTAACCCGGCAGCAGTGAGTCCCCTGATGAATATGAATGCTGTTTTAGAAAATAACACCTTAAAACTTGATGGCAGTAATTTTGGG
>JBNKQE010000426.1:0-3566 GCA_050295715.1 Leptospirales bacterium | reverse complement strand
GTCCTTTCAGCTGAACTTCTAGACTATCCTGATACTCGTAAAACTCAAAGTCATACTTCGCTTCGCAGTTTTACATTGAGTATCAGGTATGCATTACTTAATCTAAATCACTTTCGTTTTCAAGAATGTTGAAAAATTTATCCAGCGCAGCAAGTTTTAAGACGTTTTTGATATCGTCATTTACATTCATCATGTAAAAACTACCACCATTGGATCTTGTTTGCTTTTGTAAATTTGCAAGCAATGCAATACCAGAGGAGTCCATATGACTTAGCGTCTTCATGTCAATAACAAGAGATGCTACTGACTCATCTATGAGCTTCATAATATCTTTTCTAAGCTTGCTAACGCTATAGAGATTTACTTCCCCGGATATGGAGATAATTTTATGTTTGCCCTGTTCACGGACTTCAATCTCGACGCTTTCGTTTTTCATAATTACATTCGATACCGGTATTAATATTCGGTCGCGCCAACCATTCGTCGCGCTCGACATCCCATTAGGGTATTTTTCTATCGACGTGTCAACATTTTTGATATGTTTTAGTATCAAAAATGTAAAATAACAGGAGTAATTGATTTGTTAAGCGAACAAGAAATAAATCGATATAAAAGAAATATAATGCTACCTGAGTTGGGTATTCAGGGGCAGGAAAAACTTAAAAAATCTTCTGTTTTTGTTATTGGGGCAGGGGGACTGGGAAGCCCTCTGCTGCTTTATCTGGTCGCAGCCGGAGTTGGGAAAATCAGGATAGCTGAGTTTGACGTTGTTGATATTACGAATTTACAGAGACAGATATTGTATAAAACACCGGATCTGGGACAATCAAAGGGCGATATCGCAAAAACAACGTTAAATCTTTTGAATCCTGACGTAGATATTCAAGTCATACCTGATCGAATTGTTCGGGATAATGCTTCTGGGATGTTTCAGGGGAGTGATCTAATTATTGATGCCTCGGATAATTATAGTACGAAGTTCCTGTCAAATGATACATGCACAAAGCTCCAAATACCTCTATTACTTGGTGCCGTGTCTGCTTTTGAAGGGCATATAATGGGAATATCCGATAAAGGTACCCCCTGCTACAGATGCATTTTCAAGGAAATTCCTTCTGAGGAGCACGTTCCAAAACCATCATCGCTGGGTATACTCGGGGCTGCAGCAGGTGTTACCGGTTCTTTACAGGCTATTGAAGCTATCAAATTTCTTTCGGGTATTGGCAGCATAATGGGTAAAATGATTAGAATAGATCTACTGGAAACTTCTGTAAGAACAATTTCAATCCCTGTCAGGGCTGACTGTCAGTGTCAGAGGCCATGATTCTCAATGAGACGAGCATCTTTCAGAGCCGGAAAGGTTTCTCTCCATTCAGCTGTGGCTTTCAAATCAAGGCAGAAATCGATAGAATCTGTTGTGTCTGATGGGGAGATGTGCAGACAGTTCCCTCTTGCATCATGGACGGAACTTCTTCCACAGAGGTTGATTCTTCCACATGGTCCCACTCCATTGCAGACAATTACCGGGGTCTGGTTCTCAATGGCTCTGGCCGGTGCAAGAATTTCAAGGTGAGTCCGTCTTTCTTCAGGCCACATAGCTGGAACCAGTATTAAATCGACTCCGTGTTCCAGTGTCAGTTTTCTAAATAACTCCGGAAATCGAAGATCATAACAGGTTGCCATTCCTATGACAATATTGCCTGAATTATCCGGAAGCGGATACATGCTTGAGACAATCCTGGAACCCGGTTTCAGGAACCGATCCTCATTCAGGGCCCCAATAAGATGAATTTTATCATAGATACTCAATAACTCTCCGGAGGGACCGATAAGGTGCTGCCTGTTCCAGTAGTGCCCATTTTCCTCAATTAGCAGTGGTAAAAGGATTCCTCTTGAATTTTTTTTAGCTTCTGACTGAATTTCCTTTAAAAAATTAGCGTTGGCACTTGAAATTTCTCTCAATTTGCGGTATGGAAAACCTGTACTTGCAGCCTCGGGAAAAATGCTGAGGTCTGCTGTCGATTGGGAGAATAGAAACAGAATTTGTTCAATATTTTCCTGAATAGAGTAGGGAGATACCTTAATCTGGTGAGCACGAAGTTTCAGGTTGCAATTTTCCATAATATGAGATAAATTTACATTGCAAGTAAGAGAGACAATCTGAAAACCGGCCAGAGCATCAAAAAACTGGGTGTTAATATGAACTATTACGAAGATACAGAACAGGAAATTGAAGAAGAGCTTGATGAGTGGGATTCAGAAGAGACCGAATCCGGGTATGAAGATGCAAGCTTTGTTTGTGAAGATTGTGACTACAGATGGGAAGAGCTCTCTTCTGAGGATGAGGCGGACTCCGGAACTGTAGTGTGTCCAATGTGCGGCAGTGTAAATGTGACGCAGCTTTAAATTATGGCTCAATCTTTAAAAATAACACGGGGATCCCTCAAAGGGAAGGCCCTGAAAATGCCTCCGGATGTGAAGGGGAATGCCCATATTACTCCGGGAATCATAAAAGAGGCAATCTTTCAGGTAATTGATGGTAAGATGCCTGATTGTAAAGCGGCTCCTTTTTTTGATCTCTGCGCAGGTTCAGGCCAGATGGGATTTGAGGCCTTCAGTCTGGGATACCCCACAGTACATCTGTCCGAAGTGAATCAGGGGAGGCTTCGGTTTCTGGCGCAGGAAATGGCCAGACTGGAATTGCCCTTAAAGCTTCATAAACGGGATTTTAGGCGGATGCCGTCGTTGATGCACGGGTATCCTGCGGTTGTTGCATATCTGGATCCGCCGTATAGTTTCTGGAATAAAGAGAAGTGTGAAAGTATCGATCGATTCTTTTTCAATCTTGTATGCACAAATCGTGATACGGAGAGGGGAAGCAACGATACCGATAGCAAAGATAGTAAAGCCGAATATCATGCAGAGGATCTGCTGCGGAGGGCTCTGGTTTTGATACAGGGGCCGTATTTTTATGACCACAGTGTTTTTGAGAATCAATGCATTGCAAATCGGATTTACTCCCTTGATGTAGAGACCAGAGACTATAGAGGCAATCGCGTAACAGTTCTTGATATTCGCTTGAAAGAGCAAATTTCGGATTAATACTCATTAATATCAGGGATTATTTTTGCAGATGAGATATCATTATTGAGAATATATATGAATGTGGTGTTAATCCGGCAGATAGAATCATACTACTTTATCATTGAGTGCTGGTTTAATACTGGATTATAAAAAAATCACGATAACCTGACCCGGATCAATCGGAAATAAATCATAATGGTGCTTACTTTGATAATTGATACAATGTAGATAAAGAATGGTAGTAAAAAAGAGTTGAAGGTATAGAACTAATAATTTGTATGTACAAAATCCGAGTATAGAGACGCTGATTCCATTATCGGGTGCATAGGTAAACCGGAAATTAAGGGAATCGCTGGAGAAATTCATGGCTGCTGGTGAGAAAGTATATTGCGCAAACTGCGCACACTGCATAGTTGTTCGCCAATACGAGGCTGAACAGGATAAATATATCCTTCGAGTTCGTTGTAATAAGAAGAAATGGT
>JBNKQE010000425.1:0-3579 GCA_050295715.1 Leptospirales bacterium | reverse complement strand
CTTGAAGAGGCTATAAAGAAAATGGCCTACCACAACCTTGGCAGATCGCTTTCCTGGAAAGATATAAGGAATCTTGTAGCTTTTCTAAACAGCCTGTCGGGAAAGACTCCGGAGTTTTTAACCAGGCATGCAACTTACCAGAATTAAAATATACCTGGCAGTTCTCTTTGCTCTAATTTTTGGTGCACTTTTTATCTATTTCAACCAGTATACTACTGCGCATATTTCGCGAAGTGCGGACATTCATAATCGCTTAAAATCTATGGAATCAATTGAGTATCGGATCAGTAACGAGCTATTTGAAACAAGTTTTCTATTATACAGAGACTATGATAGGTTGGAATTTCTGTTAAATGAGTTGCGAAACAACCTGAAAAAGCTGGAGTCCAATGATTATATTAACGGACCCACATATAAAAAGACAAGAATTAGCCTGCAAGCATACAGGGTTTTGATTGATAAGAAGGACAGTTATATTCAGGATTTCAAAACTCTGAATTCCCCGATTAAAAATTCCAGTATGTATCTGGCGACTCTTGTAATTGAACTGCAATCCGGTTCCAGTGAAGTTGATGATTCAACCTATCAACTGCTGATTTCAAGCATTCTCTCGTCAATATATCTTTACAGAAGTAGTTTTGAAGAGGACTTTATCCAGGATCTAACGCGAAATCTGAAACGGTTGAAAAGATACAATTTTCGCGATAGAAAGCGAGAGGAAATTCATCGCTTATTTGTTGCCCATACGAAAGTCTTTCTCGATAATTACTCATTGTATCACTCAAATCTTGAAAAAGCAAGAAGTTCAGACTCTGTAGATCACCTTATGCAGACAGTTAAAATATTTAACAGGGAAAATAAAACAGCGGAAAATGTAATTCTGGTTTTTTCAATTGTATTTACGCTGGGATTTTTCACTGCAATTGCATTGATTATATATTTTCTGCTACGATCCGAAAAGGAGAACAAACAGCTTGCTCGTATGACAGAGGATCTTGCTTATCTTATTGAGTATGATGCTCTTACCGGTCTCTTGAGTAGAAAATCGTATGAAAGAGATTTTCCGCATATTCAAAAGCCTGTCTGCATTCTTGTTAATATTGATAGTTTTAAACATATTAATGACTTCTATGGTAATGCCGCCGGTGATTCGATTTTGAAAGATTATGGAAATCTCCTGCGTCAGGTTCAGACCGGTATTGAATGTAAAACGAGTCTTTATCGTTTAGGTGTGGATGATTTTGCTTTTGTTTATGACGAAGATGATTTGAGCTGCAAAGAACTGGAAATGGAAATTGCCGCAGAGATAATCGAGGTCAGTGATTCCGCATTTTTTAATTATGCAGGTGTTGAGATACCAATTCGTGTTACGATCGGGATATCACGTGGGGATAGACTTCTTGAAAAGGCCGATATGGTTCTTAAATATGTAAAGAATCACACAAGACTGAGATTTCTGGAATACGAAGAAGAGTTGAATCTGGAGGAGGTGATACAAAAAAATATTCAGTTGCTTCACTACCTGAAAAGATCGCTGGAAGAAAATCGTTTGATCCCATTTTATCATCCTATTGTTGATAATAGAACAGGGAATATCAGTAAATATGAATGTCTCGCCAGATTTAGAAATCATAAAGGTGATTATTCTCTTCCCTCTGAACTGTTTCGTGTAGCAAAAGAATCAAGATTTTACAGTACGATTACGCGACGAATGATAGATATGAGTTTTAATTATTTTGAGACTCGTGATTTTGATTTTTCGTTGAATATTTCAATTGAAGATATAATGGATAAGGATCTCAATGAATTTCTACTGTGGAAGATAAATCAAAAACCGGATGTGTCCAATCGGTTAATACTGGAGATTCTGGAGAGTGAAAGCGTCAGTAATTATGATGTCGTCCGCAAATTTATTAAAGACGCTCGCAAAATGAATTGCAGAATAGCTGTTGACGATTTCGGTTCGGGATATTCGAATTTCAGTCACGTTGTAAATCTTGATCTTGATATTGTAAAAATCGACGGCGAATTAATTCGTAATATTCATTATGATGATAATTCGCGAATGATTGTAAAGACTATTGTGGAATTCTGTCATCAGAGAAGAATACAGACCGTTGCCGAATTTGTTCATAATAAATCAGTGTATGAAGTGGTTTGCGCACTTGGAGTTGATTACTCTCAAGGATTTTATTTCAGTCATCCGTTGATAGATGTTTCGCATCCCATGGAACCATCAATTTAATCGAACCTGTTCACCTGAAGACGTGAGAGGATCTTTGATATAAAGGATCTTTGATATAAGTAAGGTCGCTTACTCTGTTGCAATCTTATCTTTTTTTGCCGCGTCCCGGTCTAGAAGGTACTGTATTGATAGAAAGTAGAGGGCGCCGAATGTTATCGAAATATCCGCGACATTTAAAATCCCGGTGCGAAGTGGTCCAATTCCAAAGTTAAGAAAATCGACAACGTAGCCGTTATTGAAAATTCTGTCGAAAATATTACTCGTACCGCCGCCTATTACACTCGCAAGCGCGACAATTTGACCGCGTGTAAGGTGGGAGTTTGATAATACGTAATAAAGTGCTGCAACAATTAACAGAACAGGCAGGAGGATCAGTATTATATCTTTGTATGGTTGTGGTATTGCTGAGCCAGCACTCAGGAATGCTCCATTGTTTTCAGCATATTGAAAAATAGCAAAAGTCCCGATTATTTCAATTGTACCCTGGCCTTTAATATATTTCTCTGCGGCTATTTTGGTAACTCTATCAATTCCAATATTTGCTATAATAATAAGAAGAGTAAACAGTAACAGGGTCCATTTTTTTTGCATGAATACGTTCTCCGGGCTTCAGTCCATTTAACAGAGGTTAGCAAAGAGATTGATTGAGCAGATTTCAAGCCAGATTTTTTCTTTCTTGCATTATTTTTCTGGCATCATCAACCACAGTCTTACAAATATCCGGAAGAATGGCCTGAATTGGTTCGCTGAGCTCCATTCCCAGTTCCTGTCCCAATGATCCAATAGAGACTGCATACAGTATGACCCTGGGAGAGTTCCCGGAAATATAAAAAGCATCCAGTAAATCTTTCAAACCAATATCATGGGCTGTAAGAGTGGGAGGGTACTCTAAAGTATAACGAGGTGTCAAACGCTTGATTGTCCCTGGTGGATCAGAGTCTATGGTAGCGTCTATTAGAATGACGGTTCGAGAGCTTTGCATTGGCTGTACAAGAAAAAATGACCCTGTACCGCCATCGAGTGCTTCAACTCCAGGCGGGAGTGTGTATTCTTTCTCTATTTTCTGAGCAGCGTGGACTCCGACACCTTCATCTCCATACAGGATATTTCCAATTCCAAGGATCAGGATCTCTCTTTCGTAATTTTCTTGCATGCTCTGGAATTTCCTGTGATGTAATTGAATTATGAGAATGAACAGGTTGTATAACTGTCAGCATGGAAGTTATGCAATCATTCAATGATTGAGAATTATATTGTTTAAGGGTGAATAATTGCCAGAATTTTATTTTTTTTGTAAATGAATCAAGTGAAAGCTTTAACGTGAAAGAATATGA
>JBNKQE010000424.1:0-3583 GCA_050295715.1 Leptospirales bacterium | reverse complement strand
CTGGATAAATAATCTTTTCACTATATTTCGAATTTGAAGACTTTTCCTGGTAAATCTGCCACTTTCACCCTTCTGACTGGGTCATAGGTTTGAAAAATACGGCAACAGATAGCTGTTGATTATGGTTGTCTGTGACATAGCCGTTTTATGTCATGGTAAAGACCCATCTGGTGCATGAAGCAATTACTTAACAAGGAGTCATTGTGTCTTACTATAAACTTTTAAAACGGGTCCCATCCCTCATATTCACCGCAGCAATACCGGGCATACTTATGCTATCGGGAGGAGTCAGGCAGTTGAAAGCAAATGAAGTTAAATCAGACCTCAATCAGGTTCTCGATACAATAGCGGGAGAAGTCCGCGAATCGAAACTGGACAATGGACTTCGACTGATTATGATGAAAAGGGACTACGCACCCGTTGTATCCTATTATATAAAATTTCTGGCCGGTGGCTCCGATGAAACGGAACGAACACAGGGAATTGCCCATATGCTCGAACACATGCTGTTCAAAGGGACTCCCAACATTGGGACCAGAGACTACGAAAAAGAGAAGAAATACATTACTGTAATAAATGCCTGGGCCAGAAGAATGGACTCCTGGAAAAAGAAGGCCGATGAGGCCCGAAAATCCGGAGATAGCAAAACTCTGGAAAAGGCTGAAAAAATGCAGGGGCTCTGGAAAAAGCGAATAGGTCGCCTGACCGCTGAGGCCAGAGAGTATATAATTATTGATGAGGACTCCTATCTCTACTCCCTCCATGGACAGCGAGGTTACAACGCCTATACAAGCCGTGATCTAACAAACTACCAGATAGAATTACCGGCCAACCGCATGGAAGTCTGGGCGAAACTGGAATCCGATCGTATTCAAAACTCTGTTCTTCGTGATTTTTATACAGAGAGAGATGTTGTCGCAGAAGAACGAAGAATGCGCGTGGAAAACGTTGCACAAAATGCACTGCTTGAAGACTTCCTGCGGCAGGCCTACGGCGATCATCCATATGGTAAACCGCTCATCGGATCGATGGACAGTATCCGCTATATGACATTTGAGGATGCGCAGGAGTTTTACAGGACATACTACTCAGCGAATAACATAGTTATCTCTATAGTGGGCGATATTGATTTTGACAGAACAGAGGCGATGGTTAACAAGTATTTTGGTTCCATGAAATCAACGGTAATTCCTCGCAATAAGATAACTCCTCCCGCATCGCCTGCAAACCTTAACGTAACGCTTAAAAAAGAGGGGTCGCCTTTTCAATTGTTGGGATGGTTTAAACCATCCATGCCCGATCCGGCGGACCTGAAACTGGAAATACTGGGAAGGATCCTTGCCGGCGGAAGAGATACACGACTCTTTCGAAAACTTGTAATTGAGAAACGTCTGGCAAGCAGCATCAGTGTTTATTCTTCTTATCCAGGAGAACGGTATACAAATCTCTTTATGTTTCTCGCCGTTCCTGCTCCGGGGAAAAATTACGATGATGTACAGACCGCTATTCTTGAAGAACTGGAGAATATTAAGAAAAACGGTGTTACTGAAGATGAACTGAATCGTGTTAAGAAAAGTCTTGCTGTGGAGATGATTTACAGCCTGCGTTCCAATTCTGATATTGCAGATAGATTATCTTATTATGCAACTGTCACGGGCGATTATCACGTTATGTTTGATGTTTACAAAGAGCTTGAAACAATAACTATCAATGATGTTAAAGAAGCTGCAAAAACATATTTAGCGGAAGACAGAATGATGACAGCCCGTCTGCTCCCGCCGGAGGAGAAGTAATATGTTAGAAAGTTTATCGAATGTTATAAAAACAAAGAGCATTCGCCGTGGTATACTTCTCGCAGCATTGGCAACAATAATACCTGCGATAACACTTCGTGCAGAGGAAAAGAGAGAACAAAGAATGAAAGGTAAAATACTTGATGGAATAAACATCCCTCATCTGGAAGTTCACCCTCCCAGAATGGAAAATAAAAAACTGCCCGATGGACAGGTTTTTCTGGGTGCTCCCGACAACTCTCTGCCTTTTCTAACACTGGAGATTACATTTCCGGGAGGATCCTCATCAGAAAGTGAAAACAGAACAGGAAGTCTGAAAGCTCTTACATCGCTTATGCAGATTGGCGGAACAGCTAATATGAATGGCGATCAACTTGCCGAAGAACTTGCAAGGAAAGGAATAAAGCTCTCCATAAAGGCAAACTATGAAACATGGAGCATTCAGGTTACATCGCTCAAAAGTGATTTTGACCAGGCTTTCAATATTCTTTCCGACGTTCTATTAAACCCCGCTCTTCCGTCAGATCGCCTGGAAGTTATAAAAGATTCATTTCGCACGGATATCAAACAAAGAAATGATAATCCTCGCTCCATTTCACCAAGAAAAATTGCGGAAATTATGTTTCGTGGTTTTTCGCCTTCGCGCACAATTCAGCAGGAAGATATTGAAAGACTCAATATTGAAACACTCGAAGACGAGCATAAAAAACGACTCAGTCCGGAAGGTGTAATTGTCAGCGTAAGCGGAGATTATGATACGGATGATATCATATCAAGGGTAAGCAGTCTTCTAAAAAAGTTTCCGACTGATAACCCGGAGCCGGAAGAGAACCTCACATTTGAAACACTCAAAAAAAATATTCCTGATTGTGCAGATAAGATTGTACTTGTGGATACACCGGCGCAGCAGGCTGCGATAAGCATTGGTGGAGCACTCCCCCCTCACAATCATGAAGACTTCTTCGCACTGCAGACAGGAAATTACATTCTTGGTGGTGGATCTTTCAACTCCAGACTTATGCGGGAAATAAGAGCGAAAAGAGGCCTTGCGTATTCCACATATTCGGTTAATTACTTCAATAAAAGTTACGGAAGGTTTGCAGCGGCCAGTGGAACCCGCGTGGACCAAACGACTCTGGCACTCAGTCTGATGCTATCCATGATTGAGGATATGAAAAATGGAGTAACGGAAGAAGAACTGGCTCTGGCCAAAGATGCAATCCTGAATTCTCATGTTTTTCAATTTGAAGATCCTCAGTCATATGTTGCCGGTGAAGTACGATTTCGCAGACATGGAATGCCAGATAACTATCTGGAAATATTCCCGAAAAAAATTGATAGCATTACTTCGGATGACATTGCAAGGGTCTACAGTAAATACGTAAAACCCTCAAATCTTTGTATTGTTGTTACGGGGCCGGCCGATCAGTTAAAAGATTCTCTGGAAACAATACGTCCGGTCAGAGTCATTGCTCCGGAAGAGCTTATCTCTTTATAAATAGCGAAACCGAACACAGGAGCTTTATCATTCAACTCATTGAACATACAGCAGGCGATATAACTTTTCGAGGAGTCTCTCAGGGTGGTGTGCAAACATCACTCTGCATTCCCAAATTTAAGCTTTGCTTCGACATTGGTCGTGGAGCCAGTCAACTGGTGGAAATACCGAGTATTTTTTTGACCCACGGTCATCTCGACCACAGTGCCGGAATTGCCTACCATATTTCACAGAGGAGTCTGCGCCATCTTCCCGGTGCTGAGGTTTACTGCCCGAAAGAACTAAAAGAACC
>JBNKQE010000423.1:0-3610 GCA_050295715.1 Leptospirales bacterium | reverse complement strand
AGATACGTAATGCAAACCTTTTTGGGTAAGTGCCCTTGCTCTCACAGGCGATAGATGCTGATAGAGCAGCGAAGGAACTTTCATTACTCTAAGAACATGGAGAATCTCAATTTCGGGAAGAAGGAGTCTCACAAATGGAATACCAGCCTGAAAACCTCGGGGATGCCCGGAGACAGGAAATAGAAACTCACCAGGATTCCCGAGCAGTCCTGGTTGGACGACACGCACGGTCAGCACATGAAAAAGTCCGGACCGCAATAATTTTTCTGAAACGGTTCCGGCAAGATATCCTTTGCGATGAGATCGTACACGAGTTCCGCTCAGACACAGGGAATCCGGGCTGTGTGGTATTTGAGAGATAAGAGAGTGAAATACGCTTTTTCTTTTTTGAAGAATTTTTGCTTCAAATTGAATATTCTGTCTGTTACACTCATTTTGAACTGCATTAATCCGTTCGGATATTAATTCTTCCTGAAGACGCCCATCGAGAACGTGCAACAGAATTAGCTTGTTTTCGTGGGAATGCATTGCCATACGAATGGCATATCGGGATACCCAATCACTGTTAATGGAGCCGTCATAAGCCAGGTATATCATTGCTATGAACTCTGCATTTCTATTTTAATCGATACATTCTCTATATATACTTTTGACGAATGAATAATCGTTATAAATGCAGAATGAATTATTATTTTCGTAATATATGTTCTTTCAGAGTATCAATCTTTTTAGCCGTACCTTCTATACATAAAGAATCAGACGATTTACAGAACGTAATTGTCCGTCAAAGAATACGGAGTAATATCATGCTTGAGTGGAATAAGAATATAATACGAAGGATAATACAGACAATTCTTTCTCTCGTTCTACAGGGAGGATTGTTATTTTTATGTGCCTGGAGTGTTCGTTGGATCTGGGCCTGGATATTTATGGCAACCGGCCTGTTTATTTTAATAATAAATTTATTTGTTTTACCGATTGAAGTTATAGAAGAAAGAGGACGTAAGAAAGAGAATGTCAAGAACTGGGATAAGGTTTTAACCAAACTCACTGTTATTCCGTTGCTGGGTATCTATATTCTGGCCGGCTTTGATTATAGACTTCACTGGACTCAAGGATGGCCCTTCGCAATACATATAGTCGGGCTTGCACTGTATTTTATCTCTTCAATGATCTTTACCTGGTCAATGGTTTCAAATCGATTTTTCTCTACAATGGTTCGAATTCAGAGTGAACGCGGACACACCGTTTCCAGCGGGGGACCATACAGGTTTGTAAGGCATCCTGGTTATGTTGGATTTATTTTTATGTCATTGGTTACACCTCTAGCACTTGGTTCCGTATATGCACTTATCGCCTCGGGTGCGGTTGCTGTATTGTTTTTCATTCGCACGGCCATGGAAGACAGAACATTGCACCAGGAGCTGGCCGGATATGATGAGTATGCGAAGAAGGTTAAATACAGGCTGCTGCCGGGGGTATGGTAGGATGGCCGTCTCCATGCGAGTTTGGTAGCGCCTGATATATATTGATCTTAGCAGTCTGCAGGCCAATTTATTATGCGAAATACTGGCGCCTCTTGTTCATTCTCCCATGGCGCAGAATTAATGAAAAGGCCTGCAGGCTAATAATCTTACAGGTGTTGGAAAGTTTATTCTATATTATCGTAATAGACTATCAGGTTTAAAACGTTTAGAAGTAATAGGTAACTTCAAAACCTGTCCCTTTTATTTGCTCTGCAGATTCAGGAAGTGGTCCCATCGGATCCATGAAATCCAGAGCTACCATAGGTGCATAATTGTTTGATGTCAGATTGCTTAAAATAAAAAACCAGTCGTAATTGTTTGATAGATCGGACTCTGTTATGCTGATTTTTCTTCGTTCATTCATGTAGAAAATTCTAAAGCGGAAATCTTCATAAAAGAAACTATAGCCGAATTCATAGTCATCTCCGGAGTATTTATATTTGAAATCTCCATTGGAATTGATTGAAATCGGTAGAGTCAATCCTGCAATCGAAAATAGCCCATTGCTATTGTTCTCAAAATTGCCGGCTGAATAAAGGCCGGTTCGTTTGTTCCAGCGAAGGTCAACCATATGTTGTTTAAAAAAAGACATAGCATAAGAAAAACCAACATCAAGTGAGAGGGAACCCTGTCCGTATTTAAATGTACCAATTCTTGGTCCCGAGCCATACGAGATAAGAGCTTCGGAGTTCGCATCATACGGCGTGAGGCTGGTTGTTCTTGTATTCACCGCAAAGGAGCTCGATGTCTCCAGAGAGTCACCTGTTAAAGCGCCTCCAATGTGAAATGTAAGTGGTTCAAGATACTTATTCTCTGACTGATTGAAAAATTCAAAGTGTTTTCTAAAAATCAGGTCCAGGTGGGTGACTTTGGGTTTCTGGTGAACTTGAAATTCAGTATCGCCTTGATTGACGGCAAGTGTACCCGACCCGGTTAGAATATCATTGTAAGTATAGGCTGCACTGGCACGGCGTCCGGCTATTACAGAAGAAAACTCACTGGAAGCATAGAACATCCCGTATTCGTCTGTAATCCCATCAACAGGAGACCGTGACTTGTAATTCAAGCGCAATGAATCTGTAACACCAAGACTTGACGCAGGATCTGTTATTGCAACCTGGGCAGTCGGCCAACCGGCTGCAGCCAGATTTATCATCCGGGTTCCTTCCATACGGAAAGCTATGTTTGCAGCGGAAGATTTCCAGTCATAGCTTCCCAGTGCGACCGAGGTTGATTTCTGGACAATCCAGTCATCTATGTCTTTTCCGCTACCCTTCTGGATCTCCTGTGCACGTTCGCTTCGAATCTTCTCGGCCTCTTCACGGGCCTGTTGTAATTCGGCTTCCAGACTTGACGTTTCAGCTTTGAGTTGTTTGATAGAATCAAGGAGGGCTGCTAATTGCTCGTTCTCTTTATCTTCCTTTTGCTGTTTATCTGCCTGTCGCTGCGCTTCAACCAGCTTGCTTTTACGGATGGCCAGAGCTTTTCTTTTTTCTTCAATAGCACGTGCCTTTTCTGCATCGCCATAGCTGATTTTACGAATATTACGTTTGTATACGTTTCTTTTTTTTTCATCTACGTATACGGTTATTGAAGCTCCTGATTGGCCCGTGACTTTACCTATAAGTATTTCGCCACTTTTTAAACGTATTACATCCGCGTGCAGATTGGCTGTTGCTATCAGACTGATAGTCATTAAAATCCATAAGGATTTTAGAAAGAAATTCGATCTCATTTTATTCCTCTTCTTGAATTAGCAGGTCCTGAAAATGACTCTCTCCAGGGATGGCAGTGTATTTAACTTATACGGGTCGTAAGTATCATACTTAATATTTATTGTCCAGAGGTAACTGTTATGCTTTTGTAAAAAACGTTAAAAAAAATATTGTAATTACTTCATGTATCATTTTAGATCCAATGGGAAGAAAACTCATTTAGTTATTTAACTAAATGAGTTAGATCATATTTTTATATACACGTATGAAAAAAATCACTTCTGAATGGCTGGTTCTGTATTAATAATATCAGAAAGTCGGACGGTTAACATTTATATCATCTCGCTGCACTCCTCGATGGTAGTGCAA
>JBNKQE010000422.1:0-3615 GCA_050295715.1 Leptospirales bacterium | reverse complement strand
CGGGTTTGTGCCAGCCAGCAGTGTTCAGCTCTATAACCAGATTGTTTTTTTTGATTATATCAAGTGCTTCCTGAATCGCACTGGAAACATCTCTATCCGGAAAAAACTGAAATATTTTAATCAAATCAAGATGTGCAAGACAATCGTAAATACCGTCATCGGCGATTCGTTTAATCTCTTTAAAATAAAGTTCGTAGAGGTCTCCAGTATTCCATTTATCATACTCTTTTATATGGTCCGGATGATCAAATGGCCAGTTATTAATAAAGTGAATAGATCCAAGAACGTAATCAAGCTTTTCATAATTCTGTTCTGTCCATTTTCGGCCGGCTTCCGAACTTTCGGGGTCATTATCCAGCTCTATTCCCATGCGAAGGGTTACTGTATCGATTGATTTATCTCGTGCCTTTTCAAAAACATCAAAACGAATTCCTTTGCAGAATCTATCATGATCTGTAAAAATAATCTCTTCGATATTATTCTCTTTCGCCGAGCTAATCCATTCATTCATTATCTCATCGGTATAAATGCGATGTGGATCGTGAGCAAGTGGGTGTGTATGATAATCAGATATTACAGGCACGAAATTCCTCCAGTGTTAATGAAGACTGAAGTTATAGATTAGCAGGTCAAGCAGATTCCCCTCCATAAAATATATAATTATCTTACAACAATGTTACCTTGAATACATATGAGTTGTTTTCAGGAATCAAAGTGAATGATTAAAAAGAATGGACCGGCAGAAATAAGGAGATAAACTGTTACCACGGAAGTGGATGCTTGTGTCATTTTAGTATAGTTCATGAGTTATTCGTCCAACGGTAATATAAACAGGAGATATAATAATGAGAAGAAAGATGATCGCCGGTAACTGGAAGATGAATAAAACACCTGCAGAATCGGCCGCCCTGGCATTAGAAATGAAGGAGCTCTCCGGTGAAACCGATCATGCCGATGTTGTAATATGTCCCACGTATCTTGCTCTTGAAAAAGTCACGGAAATATTTAAAAAGTCAAAAATTGAAACAGGATCACAGGATATTCACTGGGAGAATCCAGGAGCATATACCGGAAAAGTCTCAGCTGATATGGTTCGATCCGTTGGGGCTAAATATTCAATTATCGGACACTCGGAACAACGTTTGTATTTTCATGAGACAAATGAAACGGTAAACAAGAAGATCAAAAAGGCCCTGCAAGATGACCTTATTCCAATTATATGTGTAGGCGAAACACTGGAACAGCGTGATCAAGATTTGACTCATTCTATTGTTGAATCACAAATTCGTTCTGCTTTCTGGGGACTTTCACCGGCCAGGGCTGAAAAGTGCATAATTGCATACGAACCTGTCTGGGCAATCGGTACGGGAAGGAATGCTACTCCGGAACAGGCTCAGGAGATTCACAGATTTATACGGGACCTTGTCAAAATATTGTTTGGTGACGGTATTTCCTCAGATCTGAGAATACTCTATGGTGGCAGTATGAAACCGGACAACGCAGCAGGCTTATTAAAACAACCGGATATTGATGGAGGATTGATAGGTGGAGCATCAATGAAAGCAGACAGTTTTCAAAAGATAATTGATGCGGCTCGCTGAATTTAAGATATAAATGATTTGCACGATTTAGTAATAATTTTAATGATCCTGATTTCCACTACCGGGGAAGTCAGGGTAAATTGTTGTGTTAATCATATTCGCATTTGTTCTTATTATGAACTTACTATGGAACTTCATTCCATAGTATACCTCTTATGCCATCGTATATAACAATAGACCGATCATGCTTGCTGAACGTTATCGGGGGAAGATCTGACTTCAGTCGATCATTTTCCTTTATATGATGAAACAGTGGCTGATGAATGTTGCGATAATCATCATCATATATTACACCAACCATCGGTTCTATTTTCATACGATATGTAACTCCGCTTCTGTGCAGACCGACTCCCCTCAGTATTTCTGTATAGAGAATCTCTTTTTCCTTCAATACCGTTTTGTTCACTTGAAATACCGATGGATTTGATGAGAACCTGTATATTTCTCCTGTAAGTCTTTTACTGCCGCTTAACTGTGCGACAATCACATCTCCGGCAGTGAGTAATCTGGTCAGTAAATAGTAAATGTCTTCGCCTCTGGCAGGCTTTTGTTTATCATCATAATGTATCCAGAGAACATTTCTCGATTCTCTATATCTTGACAGAATACGCAATGAAGTATCCGTAAAATGCGACAGTCCATCTTTGTGTTCAGGATTGTTTAGTTTGGGTAAAACGGGATTGACTTCATAGACCTGACAGCCAGAACCCGGATCCCTTGATGCCAGCTGTGAATTGTATTCATCTTCAGAGTAGTGCATGACACATATGGTTCTGTACCCCATCATTGAAAGTTTTGAATAGATGGAATGCTGGAAAGATCCGTTGTATTCTTCCATCCCATTAAGACCTTGATTTATTGCGATTAAATTGTTGGAGGCTCTATTTGTGGGGAGCAGAAAGGTTTTTTGTGTAAAAAATGCAGTTCGGATTCCCGGAATCCTGCGAGCGGCATACATGATATTGTCTGCTGAAAATTTTTCAGCAGACAGACTGTCATTCAAATTTTTTTGAGAAAGATCTGTACCAACAGTCACTACAGTCAGAAACGGAACATTGGTTGATGCTTCAGATATTTTATTTTCTTCTTTTGAGGATTTCTTACAGTAGTCTATTGAAATACCATTTCGTAGACACGAATCTTTATCGTTTGGATCATGACCGGGAAATGAAGAATTGGAATCTTCATCAAAGTCAAAAGATGAACCAATCGAACTTAACCCTAAATTAAGTATATAAGAAGCTTCAACAAATCTTCCATCAATTTTGTTACCGCTGGACAAAACAGGTATCGAGTAAATAACAAAGGCAAATTCAGCCAGAAATATAAGTGAAGTAGGGAATACTGAAAGTGTTTCTTCGTTTCTGTTCTTGCGCAGAGAAATTATTAAAACAGTGAGGAACCATTGCAAATTAAGAACAAGAATCAGTATGGAATAAATGCTGTAGAACATTGTAACCTGAAATTGAATTTCAGCATCATCGGGAATCATTAGAGCAATTGTGTTTCGAAAATATTCTTTATAAATAAAGAAAACCAGAGGAATAATTAGAATTATTACAGGAATTATAAATATATGTAAAGGGACATCTACTCTTTCATAACCCGGGGAAAGGTATAACTTATATCGTATATGAAGAGTCATAAAAATAATTACTGACAGTATAACAAGCAATGAATGGGAATATATAAATAGCTCACTCCCGCCAAAAAACCTGAGTTGAAACAGGGGATAGTGGACGATTCTGGCTATTATTGCAGCTACAAGTAAAAACGTTGCGTTATATCCTTTGAATACAGGAAAAATATATAAAATCGGAATGGCAACAGCAATGGAAGCAATTATATATACATAAAAAAATATAGTTAAAGAGTTTCCTGAATTTTCGCCAGCAAGGAATGGAACATCTATCACGTTGAAATAATCTTCATCGCACGAAAGGCCAAGGTATTTGTTGATGGTCTCTTCCCTATTTCTTAACCCAAAATGTTCGGTGATGAGTTTCTTCCCCGG
>JBNKQE010000421.1:0-3625 GCA_050295715.1 Leptospirales bacterium | reverse complement strand
AGCGCGTCGGGTCGTTTCTTTGCACACTTTCTTTGCGACACAAAGAAAGTGTGTCTTGCGAAGCCGGTTAAATGTAAAATATGCGACAGCAGATTCGAGCAATCCAGCGGGCCAGAGCAGATCGGATATCACGGAACAAGGGTGACCCGGAGCCCTGTATTATTGCTGGGCATATAAAAGTGTAAAAGGAAAACTACTTTCCATTTACACCACAATATCGAGAAATATGCCAGGTATGCGAACTGAGTACGATATTCATGTGATCAAAGTAGCTACTCCGATCGTTGCTTCGAAGGTAGATTCCTGATTGAACCTATTTTTACTCGATTTTTTCCAGAAAGGCAATAGTGTTGGAGGAGGCTTTGTTAAAAATGGGTTTTTCTACAGTCTCGTTACGCGCAGTTTGGTATTTTCGCAAGTGTCATGAATTAAATATAGATTATTTGCAAATATGGTTTTCATCTGTAGCGTTTACAATTTTCTAGTCCTAATTTATTTAAAGGGCTTACAGACAGATCGCAAACCATTTCTCCGCCGTTACGATATAGAAATGCTGAATTGAACATGACTGCCAAATCTTCTTTTTTATAAATCATTTGCATATCAATCATAGCTGATCCGCAATCAGAGTCTTGTATTTTACCAAATTCACAAATTTCATTTTTAAGTTCATTTAAAATCCCATGACTTTCGAATTCAACTCCGCTTTCTGTCGATTTGCTTAATTCCAAATAATAATCATATTCCGGTTCATCCATCACCAGAATGACAAAATCCTCCGTCTCATCCTGATTTATTGCACGGACTGAATGTAAATCGATATTTATTGCAGATATCTTTTTACTGAATAGCTCATTGGTTTCATTTGAAATTTGAATCGTTTTCTCATAAGGTTTTCCAAGAATGGATAGATTAAATTTTTGTATAACTCCCGAATATTTCGATTCTATAACCCCCGGTTCGCTAAGTATATCGACCGGTAATGAATAAATATTTTTATTCTGTTTAATAGTTGCAAAGTCATCGGTAATGGTAGCACTAACAACTCCTCCTTTAGGAAAAATAACCCCTCCAAGATCATTCTTGTAAGAGGCATCTTTCAAGAGTCTTCGCTGTTCTAGATAGGTGTTAGCTTTTTTTTGAGACTCTAATTTCACATCATTGCTTTTAGATATTTCATCGCAACCTGCTATGAAGAAAAGCGATCCTATTGAAATAATAATAAAATATCTCATAATTTACGTAACCTCGTATGATAAATCCAATCAAGCAATTTTCCGCTTTATTTTGAGTATTATCTAAGAAAACATTAAGTCATTACGCTTAACGAAAATATTTTTACTGAAGTGGTGAACAAAGTGAGCCATTTGTCGCAGCCCGTGCCCCACCGGAAACCCATATTCTCTCCCCAAATAGTTAGGCGTTTATGGCGCGACCGAAGGGAGAGGGCGATGCCAAGCAAAGGCGGCCTCTGGCCGTCCTGCAGCGCAGCGTGAAATCCGTAGTTATCCGTAGTGCGCATGAAACTGGGCAATGCTTATTTCGCAAGGTCGTTAATAATAGTTTTTTTAACTTGCTCGACTTCTTTAGCAAGAAAATTATCTAATTCCATTTTCTTTTTTATTGATTTATCACCCTTATGTATACGGTAACTATGAATTTTATATTGTGAGTCTTCGGTATAAAAAACAATTATTGTTTCATTATATTTTCGATTTTCTCCACAATCTGTTTTAAAAAAACCTTCCCAGGCTATTCTTCCCATTTTGATATAACTGGCATAGTCTTCGTAATAAAATTCTGTTCCACCGGGCAGATTTAATGAATAGCATTTGTGTCCATTTGTTCTTTTCTTGAGAATTCCTAAAAAATTATCATAGCTTTGGGTTTTTTTTGCTTCATTGGTAAATTGGCTATATGCTTCCTTGTATCGTTCTTCGTTCAGAAACTGAATAAAAGAGATTGCATGTGTCTTCCCAATGTAACCAATATATTTTGGTGGTGGCTCTTTGCATTTTGATAGAAAGAAAATTAACAGTATCGTTGTTAGAAAATAAGTGGTAAATTTGAAACGTTTATTCATGACATTTGTTCTCTAAACTGCGCATTACGGATAACGGTTTAATTATGCGACGTTTGGCCAGCCGGATGGCTGAGCCAAATGTGTCCGCAGCCCGTTGCGGTGAGCTCCTTTTAAACCTCCACAGGTAGCGCTCATCCGCACTTCCCGTAGGGAAGAGGGCGCGGGCCAAGCGAACCCGACCGAAGGGAGAGGTGAAGCGCAGCGGGTAAACCTTAGTTAAGCGAAGTGTGGCATACATTATTTGGGTAAATTGTTTACTTTTGTTGTCCATGTTGAATTCTTTTCCCACCAAAAACATGAATAGTTCTGGTTCCTGCGTGGCTTTTACTGTAATGCTCGGAACCTCCGGATATCAATATTTCATCCCCCGGATTCAGAACAAATTCAGAATTCTCAACTATCAATATAACTTGTCCGCTGATACATATCATGTATTCATCAAAATCATGATTGTGTTTCTCTGAAATCCGATCAGAATAACAAGTCCAGAAAGCTGCTTGGTCCCCATTTCTTCCCTCATAATAATAACCCTCAATATCCTGAGTAAATTGAGAGTGTAAAGGAACAAGATTTTCTTCTTTTTGCATAAATTCTGGAAATTCTTTCATTCGACCTCCATTGAATTCAAATAAATTCTAGTTTGATATAGTACTTTGATGAAAGATCAACTTCCATAAACTGCTATTGTATGACCATAGTGAGGACCTGGTCGTATGATGTAAATTTCCTTTGGCGTCTGTTACATCTGCATTATAGATTAGTTGAAAAAGGTTCTTGGATATTGCTCGAAAAAAAAAATTATAAGCCCTAACTTGAGTGACTTCGCGAACTTTTAAAACACTAATTATATTAGGTTTTCGGTAGATATTACCAGTAGAACCAATTTCAATAACTTCTTCGTCAAGCAGTCTTTCGAGATCTGATAATCTTGATACAGTATTCAGATTGTGAAATTTGGATTCAAGATCTATTAGTGTGTCACTCGTGGTCATTTTATTCATACTATAATAAATCAAAGAAACAGTTACAAAATTCATGTGTTGGTGAGAGATTACCACATTTCGCTTAACGACCGTGTTTACCCGAGGTTTGGCGTAGCCAAATCTGCCCGCAGCCCGTTGCGGTGCGCGCCCTATATCTTCGTTCTTACGCGCGCATCCGCACGAACGCAGTGAGAGGGCCAGGGCCAGGCAAGGGTCGCTAGCGACCCGCCGCGCCGCGGGTAAACTATTGTTACCTGCAGTCCGTGGACCCAGCCCCATCCAATTTTGATATCAGATAATGATATAAGAAAAAATGCAATCATAAAATCACGGAAAAGGAATTCAGGAAACCGTTGTAGCCCATCAGCGTGGCTTCGTATAAAAACCGCCGTTTATGAGTCCCCAAAAAAAAGAAAAACGGAAAAGCCCCGCACAGGGGCGGATTGCAGGTAACTGATTAAGCTTCTTTCCGTGGCTATCCCAGCTTCGAGCCATCGGAAAGAAGGAGTTGAACGAAGCCGCGCACCGAAATCTGTCCCACTATGGGGATTGTTCATGG
>JBNKQE010000420.1:0-3638 GCA_050295715.1 Leptospirales bacterium | reverse complement strand
CTTGTTGATCTCGAGCAAAAAAATGATGTAAATGCATTCGAGTTAAATGGTATCAAGATATGGCCCATAATTCGACACTGTATATGGTTTGAATTATCAGGTCCCCCGGGAAGAAAAAGAGATGTTCCCGTTAAGATACACAACCCTGGTCTTTTTAGGAAGTTCTCGAATAGAACTGTCGGGCTATTACGCAAATTTAAAAGAAAGATAAAACCGGTTGAAGTAACTTCTGTTAATGATGAAATTGAATTAGAAGTTACTACTCTTTTTCTATCCCGCTCAACCTATTTGCAAAAATTGCAGGGTTCTAACCTGATGTTTGACCGTATAGTCGATCCTCTTTACTTCATCGCAAGAAATATAGAGCAGATAAGTAAAATGTACGTGTGGTCAATTCCTGATAAGGTCAAACTATTTTTTCCTGGGAAATCGATCAATCCAACTGAAATTCAAGGCGAGATTGAAAATTTCGATAAAATAAGACCGCAATTAGCCAACCTTCTTAAACAGGCTGGATTGAAAGAAGAAGAGATGTATATTAACATTGAACAAAGATGGTTAATGTTTTGCAGCTGGTATGAATCTGCAAAAAAACTTTTTCGCACAATGCCCAATTTAGAAAGAATTTATCTTACAAGCTGGTATTTTCCTGACATGATGGGATTTATTGCAGCGGCAAGAGAATTAAATATTGCGACAATTGATGTTCAACATGGTAAACAGGGACAGTATCAGGGGATGTATAGCTGGTGGACTGCAATACCTGAAAATGGCTATCAAATGATGCCCGATAAGTTCTGGTGCTGGGGTGAACCAAGCTGCGACCATATTCTAAGGTCTGGCAATAAACGCTCTACTCACTTGCCGTTTGTTGGCGGGTTTCCCTGGCTGGATTATTATCGTCAATTTATCGGTAAAAACCAGAATGTCCTGGCAATTCATAATGACAAACAGTCTAATTTCAGAATATTGGTAACCCTGCAGAGTCCTGCAGGCGCATTGTCTGAATTGATTCCGGATTTTATTCTTAAATTATTTACACTGGAAGATAAATATAAAATTACAGTTATATTCCGATGCCATCCAAATAACAAGCACTGTCCCGATTATTGTAAAACAAGATTGGAAGGTATACCGGAAGATCGTTATGTAATCCATGATGGATCTACCAATTTATATGATGACCTATTGGAATCAACACACCATATTACAGCCTTCAGTTCGTGTTGTTATGAGGCGGATACGTTTGGAATACCAACATTACTCTTTGGGGCAGATGCAAAATCCATTTATGAGGAAGAGATCAGTAACGGCACATTCGATTGGACAGAAGGAAATATATCAGATTTAGAAGAATGGCTGACCGGGACGGGGAAAGATGGAAAAGATAGACACCCTGAAAAACAGAAGTATATAATTTCATCATTTGAGAAAGTATGTGAGATACTGGCAAGCAATCACCAGTCACGTTTATGAACAATAGTCGATAAGATAAAATTACAAAGAAGGAAATATGAAGCGTCTACTTAAAAAGATATTGACTACTACTGGTTACAGTGTGTCCAGAATCAGTAATGAAAAAATGAATCCTACCTGCGAAGGAAGGCTTGCGCATATGGCGAAATTGGGATTTAAACCGACCGTTATATACGACTGTGGTGCATTTATTGGGAAATGGGCAAAGGAAACAAGAAACACATTTAATGACTCAAAATTCGTGCTTGTTGAGCCCAACTATGATTTATATGATCAAATTGAAGCGAATACACAAAGTTTTGTGAATGATGCGGTATTGATCAAGGGTGCCGTTGCTGATAAAGAGGGTGAAGTAACACTGAATATCTGGGAAAATTCCAATCACAAGAGCAAATCTACTGCTCTTGCTGGTTCTTCACTCCTGGAGCATGTGCAGGGAGAAGCGAGTAAAAAGATTGTCGTCCCCAAAAGAACAATCGATTCCATTGTGGATGAAACAGGATTAAAGCCGGATTTATTAAAATTAGACCTGCAAGGCGCGGAGCTTCCAGCATTAATAGGTGCAAAAAAAGCACTTTCATCTGCGGAAGCTGTAATAGTAGAATTTGGTTGTCTCGATGCCTATGAAAACAGAACGACACCCCGTCAGCTTATGGATTTTCTCTACGATAACGGATTTGTTTTATATGATATTGTAGATCTAAGGTATCGGCCATATGATGGAGCACTTGTAGGCGGAGATTATTTTTTTGTAAAAAAAGACTCAAAATTGAAAGAACATAAAGATTATTTTTAATGAACGAATAACCATTACTCAGTATAATAACAGCAACATATAACTGTAAAAAAGATCTGCAAATAACATTAAAGAGTCTGTATTCACAGAGTTTCCGAGATTTTGAACACATTATTATTGATGGTGGTTCTTCCAACGGTACAATTGAAAATCCTGAATTATACAAAAGTAATCTTGCTGTTCTAAAAAGCGTAAAGGATCGCGGTGTCTATGATGCAATGAATAAGGGAATGACTCTTGCGAAAGGAAAATACCTTCAGTTTATGAATGCAGGAGATGTTTACTCTGATGATAATGTATTGAAGAAAGTATTTCCGCATGATAATAAATTAGATTATGATATAGTATACGGTGTTATCAATCTTGTAGACGAAGAGTATCAACATATAGATTCGATACACTATCAAGATTTTAGTATTGAAAAACTGAAAAATCAGCCACCGCTACGGTAAATCATCAGGCTTTTTTGTTAAAAAAGAGATATCACCGAAGTATTCACTGGGATGTAAACTAAAAAGTGAATTATTTGGTATTTTGATCTATTGATGGGTAATGATGCTCTTTCTATAACGCACATGGATAGGGATCGAAAAAAATCTGGCGAAATTTGTATGAGTGGATGATAATTCTTCGCCGAAGAGAGGGAATCGTCGCGTTATTGAAAAATAGACATATGTTTCTGGCATTTTTAAAATACAGGTATTTTATGTATAATTCAAATACAGATAAAACATGAAAAATGTAATTTGTTTTAACGCGTATCGACTGGCAAAGGAAATTTAAACTTTATGAACATTGGAAAATTTACAAATCATATTGATGATAAGACATTGCGAAAAATAGTCCACGATTTCCACAAGTTGCTGAAGAATCATTTAAAAAATAGAGATGCTGAATTTTTTATGAATTCCAGCAAAGCCATAAACTATTACGGTAAATCGAGGATTGGATTCTATTATGATTTGTATAATCACTTAACTGATGAAAAACTTGAATTCACTGATAAGGAAATAATCGATTTCGCCTGCGGAGGTGGTTATTTCCTTCGAGTTTTGGAGGAGAAAACGGAAGCGAAATCTTTGACCGGTATTGATTTTTTACAGTCTGCTTCTGATCTGGGTTCGATTATTTTACATAAAGGTAAGATTGAAAGAAGCAATGAACTTCCGGATCGAAAGTGGGATATTGTAATAGCAATGGAGGTTCTGGAGCATATGGTTGATCCCGATACACAGGTTCGATTGCTATGGAATGCAGTCATTCCTGGAGGAAACTTGATTTTAACTGTTCCTGATGGCAGAAAGGATCAGTTGGAATCCGTAGGATTTAATAAAGAGAGTAATTCTTTTCAAGGACATATTAATTT
>JBNKQE010000419.1:0-3660 GCA_050295715.1 Leptospirales bacterium | reverse complement strand
CTTACCTTAACATTTTTATCTCGTAATTCCAGTGAGTCGAGTCGTGAAAACAATCTCTCTCTGTGTGGAATTGTCTGTCGCGACCGCCCCAGAAACTCTGAAACAGGATTCAGATCGTTATGTATTGCCGGAACACCCATCAAGTTTGCCTGGATAGCAGTGGTTCCGCGTCCTCCGAATGGATCGAGAACAAAAGAATCTTTTGTTCGAACAGGTAAAAATTTATTAATAAAGTATTCTGGTAACTCGGGTTTGAAAGATGCTCTGTAACTTACAGTATAATGGACCGGATGCATCTGCCTCTGGCGAGCCGTCCATAACTCACCGGCATAAACCGGTAAATTCCAGGGAGCAAGTCGCTCCATCCGAATCTCGTTAAAATCTGCATTTTCTGTCTGTTTACCAATAGCTGCAGCCGTTGTCTGATTCATTCCCAATTCTATCCCGTATTCGAGTCACACTGTTCGCCTGGTGTGCTATATGAGAATCGGCAGAACTAACATTTCAGAGTTGGATTTTTCCGCATGACGGAACGTTGAACAATTTCCAGAAAGAATTATTCTAATTACATTTGTTTACAAATATCGGCCTGTTCTATTTTCTGGGTATGGTTCAGGCTAACCGGTAACCAATGCTGGTTAAGCCTGATTAAATAGAATTTTACTCAATTTATATCCCTGAGAACCTACTGGAGGATCTAATGGCAAAAATAGTAACTGTAGAAAAAGACGATTGCACAGCTTGCAGCCAGTGCACAGACAACCTGCCCAAGTATTTCCGTCTTGATGATGACGGACTTGCAGAATCACATTTCAATAACGAAAATGTTCAGGCAGCTCCTGTTGAAGAAGCTGACGAATCTCTGGTTCAGGCTGAAATTGACGCTTGCCCCGGTGAGTGCATTCTTTGGAAATAATCATTTTTTAGAATTCTTGTTCTTAAAATGATTGGCCACAGGCCGCCGTTTACCGGCGGCTTTTTTTATACACCGACAAATTCCCCCTCCCCGTCTGTTCTAAAACCTGTAATAGAATCTTCTATTTTCTTTCAGGAGCGGGTAAAAGATAACACTTGATCGTTTATTTTAAAAAATACCGCACACCTCATAAAAAAATTAAAAGTAAATTCCCTGTAACGACCGATTCTATTTACGAACACCCGAATTAAGTTTTATGTGTTCGCCGGAATCCCGATCCCTCGGTGGAAAATGGATTCAAGGATCAGCAGTTAATCACGGAGGATACTGGTTATGATCATTAATCATAACATTAGCGCGATTTTCGCCCATAGGACATTAAAGTTCCATGATTGGGATCTGTCGAAAGATGTTGAAAAACTATCGTCAGGAATGAGAATCAACCGAGCGGGTGACGATGCCGCTGGACTGGCCGTGTCGGAAAAAATGCGCACGCAGGTACAGGGACTCCGGCAGGCAGAACGCAATACGGAAGATGGTATCTCATTTATTCAAACGACGGAAGGGTTTCTTGGAGAGACACAGAGCATGCTTCAAAGGATTCGTGTTCTTTCTATCCAGTCTTCCAACGGTATATATAACGCTCTTGACAGACAACAAATTCAGGTTGAGGTTTCACAGCTAATTGATGAAATCGACCGTATCGCATCGCAGGCTGAGTTCAACAAAATGCGTATTCTTACTGGTGCTTTTGCCCGTATGAATCCAACGGCTTCCATGTGGTTTCACATGGGACCAAACCAGCATCAGCGTGAGCGTGTTTATATAAATACAATGACTACACAGGCTCTGGGGCTCAGAAACCCCACTGTAATGACATTTATTTCAATAAGCACACCGGAAAAAGCAAACGCGGTAATTGGACTTGTAGATGATGCGCTTCGCAGAATTTCAAAACAACGAGCCGATCTTGGTGCATACCAGAATCGACTTGAGCACGCGGCGAAAGGATTGATGAACGCATACGAAAATATTCAAGCTGCAGAATCAAGAATTCGCGATACGGATATGGCGGAGCAAATGACAAGCTTCACCCGTTATCAGATCCTGACCCAGGCAGCGACAGCAATGCTTGCACAGGCAAACCAGAAAAATCAGGGAGTTATGCAACTCTTAAGATAATCCTCGCAAAACGGGATAAATGAAAAAGGCGGGCAATCCCGCCTTTTTTTTTCCCTTAATACTTTTACAATCTATCTGTATTCCCAGGTTCATGGCAGCAAAAAACTATCAACCGTTAACATCATCCACGATGGATTGAATTGCACCTGCTATGATTACTGGATTTCAAAAACACTCTCTAACTCATAGAACAGGGTTTTACTTCCCTTCATATTGAAAATCTCTCATAACATCGGACATTCTTAATCTGTCATTTTGTTCCAGTTTGATTTCCATGGTCTTAATTAGAGAGTCAATCTGCTCCAGTTTTGAAATCCCGGCTACTGTGAAAGGAGTATCTTTTGAATGCGTCCAGGCTAAAGCAAGAGAACTCAAATCAGCACTGTATTTCGCCTGTAAATCATCCCACTTACTCAGCTTCTCATTAATGAGCCTCAATCGTTCTGCGCTGCGAAGACCACTCCCCTTTCGCGGATCAGCATCTGGCAGATTATCACCGGTAAATGCCTGTCCGGCAAGAACGCCCTGTGCCAGGGGACTGTAAGAGATGAATTGAACTTTATTCCTTTGGCAATACGGTATTATATTTGTACGGGCTTTTTGCTGTAATATGTTGAATCGATTCTGCGTAAAAGAAAGCGGTAGCCCGGAGAATTCTCGCTTCCAACGAACCATGCTCTCCACTCCATGATTGCTCAGCCCAAAGTATCGTACCTTTTTATTCTGTTTTAATTCCTTGAAGGCTTTAAGTGATTCGGAAATATTTGTGGAAGGATCGGGCCAGTGTAAAAGAAGCAAATCAATATAATCTGTCTTCATACGACCCAGAGAGTATTCGCACTCTTCGATAATCGAATTATATTTCAGATTTCGTCTCACATTAAATTCACGACCGTGTGAATTCCATGAGAAAAAAGGAACTCCTTCGTCAGGAGTATCCCAGCGAAGTCCGGCCTTCGTTGTAATCCAGATTTCTTCTCTCGCATTATCGGTAAGAGTTGAAATAAGTCTTTCTCCGGTTCCAAATCCATATACAGGAGCCGTGTCAAAGGCGTTGATACCTTTCAGTCGTGCAGCATTTAGAATCTCAGCAGCCTGTCCGCTGCTTGAATCACCTGCAAACCAGCCGGCAAGTGACCAGGTTCCAAGATGCAGCCACGTTATCTCATTGCCTGATCGAGTAAGAAATATTTTACTCATTTGAAATCAGAAATCATCCTCGGAAAATACCTCTTTTTGGGGCACAGACGTGTCAGGCTTGAAGGGAGTCAGTTTTTCACCGGTCGGCTCATCTTCCGAAATATCCGTTGGCTGAGTTCCTGGTATAAACATCTCAACTGCTTTATGCGAACACCCCGGTCCTGGAAGTTTTCCTGTATCTTCGCATATTTCTACTCGCACAACATGTGATTCAGGAAAATCAAACTTATGAACCGGCTCTTTTGCAAGGGCCTTATTCATGTAGCGCCCCCAGACCGGAGCGGCATATGATCCACCTGTCGCTCCCGGTCCCAGAGACTGCACCACATCATACCCAATTTGTACGGCAGTAACAAGCTCGG
>JBNKQE010000418.1:0-3679 GCA_050295715.1 Leptospirales bacterium | reverse complement strand
AGAAGCAAGGAAGGCCCGGGAGAATGTGGCTTCTGTCCTGCAGCCCGGTGGGGCTCTGTTTATTATTGGTCGTATCCTGGACAATACAAGGCTGTATCCACAACATACTGTTTTGATGAACCTTGTGTTTATTAATATATATAACCAGGGGCGCGCCTATGCAGAATGTGACTATACGGAGTGGTTGCTTGAATCAGGTTTTCATAACATTGAGTTTCATCATGATTTTTTCGATGATGGGCAGAGCATCCTCTCTGCTGTAAAGAAGTAACAGAACGTTGATTTTACACACCGAGGGCGCAAGTGAGACAGTCCCTTATCGCAAGAGTTCTCTCAAGGCAAAACGATCAAGAGAGAGTAATTCCCTTACCGTTCACTGAACTGTTCGATTCAAACAATAAACGCCGCACTGTTTATGCAGCAATGCGGCGTTTACTTGACAGATATAATCGGCACTTATTATTCTCTGTTACTCAATATGCAACAGGGCTTCCTGAGGAGTTACCGTATCTCCTTTTTTTACGAAAATACTGTCTACTCTTCCCGATTTCGTTGCATGAATTTCATTTTGCATCTTCATCGCTTCAATCACGAGAACTGCCTGCCCGTCAGTAATTTCATCGCCTTCGTTTACAAGAACATCCACAATTGTTCCAGGCATTGGAGTTGTTACATGTCCCGGATCTGTGGCTTTAGGTCGCTTCCCACCGGCACTTCTTGAAGCACTTGACGGTTTTCTTTCGCCGCTGACATCTATCTCATTCAATGTCTCAAGTGATACTTCTTCAGGCACACCGTCTACTGTTATAAAGAAGGATCTTTCAGCCATATCGTGGCTTCCGCTTCCTTCGACTTTTACATGATAGCTTTCACCATGTATAGTTATATTAAATTCAGAAGGGGCATTTTCTGATGCTCGTCCTGAGGTCTGCTGTACATCTCGTGGTAAAAGAAGTTCAGGTTTAAGCGCTCCGGCATTTCTCTCTTCCAGGAAAGCTCTTGCAATGTCCGGAAACATGGCATATGTCAGTACATCTTCTTCGGATTTTGCAAGTGAACCAACTTCTTCCTTTAATTTCCCAAGCTCGGATGAGAGAAGGTCTGCGGGTCGAATTGTTGTTACTTCTGCATTTCCGATAGCAATACTTCTTACCTGGGAATTGACTTCCCCCGGAGCCTTGCCATACCTTCCGAGCAGATAGTTCTTTACTTCCGTTGTAACGCTTTTATATCGCGCTCCAGTAAGAACGTTGAGAACAGCCTGCGTTCCCACAATCTGAGAAGTGGGCGTTACAAGTGGGGGATATCCAAGGTCTTCACGAACACGTGGAATCTCTTCGAGAACTTCATTCATTCTCTCCAGAGCTCCCTGTTCTTTGAGCTGATTGGCAAGATTGGAAATCATTCCGCCGGGAACCTGATTTACGAGAACCCTTGTATCCACTCCTGTGAATTCACTTTCAAACTGCCAGTATTTGCGGCGTACGTCCTTTAGATACTGGGTGGCTTCCTGGATGGCTCCCAGATCAAGACCTGTATCAAACTCTGTTCCTTTTAGAGCGGCAACGATACTTTCGGTCGTCGGATGGCTCGTTCCTTCTGAAAAACTGGAGTTACATGTGTCCAGTATCATTGCTCCGTTTTCCACCGCTTTGAACTGAGCCATACTGGCTGTTCCGCCTGTGGCATGAGTATGAAGATGAATAGGAATACTTACTTTATCTTTGATAGCTCGGACCAGGTTCCCGGCATCTTCGGGCATTAGCAGTCCTGCCATATCTTTAATGGCGATTGTATCACAACCCATCTCGGCGAGTTCGATAGCCATTTTTACGAAATACTCGGTATTGTGCACCGGACTTGTTGTGAAACTGATCGCACCTTCAGCGTGTTTGCCCGCTTTTTTTACGGCAATGATTGATTCTCGCATATTGCGAATATCATTCATTGCATCGAAAATTCTAAATACATCGATGCCATTGCTTGCCGATTTATTAACAAAATCATGAACAACATCGTCCGGGTAGTGTCTGTATCCCAGCAGGTTCTGACCTCGAAGAAGCATCTGCAGCCTGGTGTTGGGCATTGCCTTACGAAGTTCTCGCAATCTCTCCCAGGGATCTTCGCGAAGATAGCGGATACAAGTATCAAATGTTGCTCCGCCCCAAACTTCCAGTGACCAGAAACCGATATCATCCAGTTTCTGAGCGATGGGAAGCATATCTTCCGTGCGCATTCTTGTGGCAATTAAAGACTGGTGACCGTCTCGAAGTACCAATTCGGATATGTGAACTCTGGGCATACTTTAAACCTGAAAATTATTTTAATTTTTGCTTTTTAGTCTCTACTTATTACGGAAAGACTCTAAATGCTGCAACGATGCAGCTTCCATCGCATTGCGAAGGATAATACTATAGACCTTCACTTGCTGCAATAGCTGCTGATACGGCAGCCACGAGAAATTCCGGAGGCCGGCTTACTGAGTAGTCGACCAGTTCCGGATTATTGGCAACAAAAGCAGTATCAAATTTTGCACCTCGGAAGTCCGGGTGCTTTAATATCTGCTGGTAGTAGGGAATTGTTGTTTTCACACCGTATATGGTCATATCTTCCAGTGCCCTTTTACCCCTTTCGATCAAACCTTCCCATGTGTTATGCCTGACAATAAGCTTGGCAACCATGGAGTCATAGTAAGGAGGTATGTCGTATCCCGTATATATAGCAGCATCCGTTCTCACCCCGGGACCGCCCGGAGCATAATAACGTGTGATTTTTCCAAATGTGGGCAGGAAATCATTTTTAGGATCTTCGATGTTTATTCGAAATTCCATCGAGTATCCTCTGTATGAGATATCTTCCTGGCGATATTCGAGTTTATTGCCCATCGCAATCCGGATTTGCTCCTGCACAAGATCAATACCGGTGATCTGTTCTGTTACAGGATGTTCTACCTGGAGTCGGGTATTCATTTCCATGAAGTAGAAATTTCCGGACTGATCCAGCAGAAACTCAACAGTTCCCGCGTTTCTGTATCCCACATGTTTTGCCGCCTGGATAGCCAGGTTTCCAGCATACTCTCTTTGTTCATCAGTGAGAGCTGGAGAGGGGGCGATTTCTAAAAGTTTTTGATTTCGACGTTGGATAGAGCAGTCTCTCTCAAAAAGATGTATTACATTTCCATGCGCATCACCGAGAATCTGAAACTCAATGTGCCTGGGGGCCTGGATACTTTTTTCAAGGAATACTTCCGGAGCTCCAAAGGCCTTTTCCGCTTCTGATATGACTCTATCATAGAACTGTTTAAGCTCTTCTTCATTATTGCAGCGACGAATTCCACGGCCGCCGCCGCCATTGGTAGCTTTTAGCATGACCGGATAACCGATCTCCGTGGCAATCTTGATGGCTTCATCGAGACTTTCCAGATTACCGGTACTTCCCGGAGTAACGGGAATTCCCGCCTCAATCATAGCCTTACGCGCCTGGATCTTGTCTCCCATCCGTTCAATAACAGCGGAGTCAGGTCCAATAAATATAATTCCTTTCTCTTCGCACAGTCTGGCAAAGGATGGATTTTCTGATAAAAACCCATAACCAGGGTGAATGGCATCGCATCCAACCTCAACGGCCAGATTGACTAGACTCTGTGCATTCAAGTATCCCAGAATCGGGTCCTGACCTA
>JBNKQE010000417.1:0-3695 GCA_050295715.1 Leptospirales bacterium | reverse complement strand
GAGTCTGTGTTGCCTCTCTTTTTAATGCACTGCAGGGCCGTCGTATAAATTTCATTGAATCCGGAGGTTGCAGGTGAGAGAGCAAATCCCTTTCTGGCAAGATTTGTAACGGCCTCTCGTCTACCGTCTGTTTCTAGAAGCAGCCTCCCGCATAATAAGAGAGTGGCCGGATTGTTACTGGTTTCGAGAACCGAAAAAAATGAACTCTCATTGACCTCCAGGGCCTTTTTTAACAATCTCTTACTACGGTCAATCGCCTCTGTATCCCCCGCATGAAGTTCCAGTGCAAGTCGGTTCAGAACACCGCATTCGGATAGAAAGTTTGCTGCCGGTAGACGATACTCCATATTGTCGCTATCCAGAAAATAAAGAGCAGTGGATTGGTCATCTGCATTATCTTTGCGAAGCTGCTCGATTACATGGAGGACCTCTTCTTTCTGTAATTTGTCCGGTTCAATGGATAGGCGATCAGCAAAATGTCTTCGTATCTTTTGAATGGCAGCGAATCTTACAGTAAATACGGGATCTTTAAGGAAGGCGTTTTCCAGAGCCTCATAAAGGGGCTCAAAATCTGATTCGCTAATATGTTCAATTGCAAATTTTCGAATTTGCGGACGAGGATCCATTAAAGACTCTTCCACAATTATTTTTGACCTGGGGTTTTCTGTATCATATATCAAGATATTTATGGCAAACTGTCTGACAATCCATTCAGGATCTCCTGCCAGTTCCCGGATCTGGTCGATCCAGTCGGCGAGCATTTGAAGAGCGGTTTTACCATCAAATTCATCTCCACTGGCTGCCAGTCCAAGCTTTCTTAGTGGAAGAAATTCACCATCCTGTTTAAGCCACTCTGTAATTTCCACGGCCAGATCCTTGTTTTGCAGGGCCGTCGTAAAGCAAGGGAAAAGGCCCTTTTCAGGGGCATATTTTAATACTCGTCTGAAATCCTTTCTTCTTCCGGAGAGTCTCAGCTCTCTTATCCACAGGTCATCGGCGCCAGTAAGGTGTACGATTCTTCGATCATTCTCTTCGGCAAATTTTTCTATCAGTGGCGTTTTTCGCAGTATCGCTCCGGTAGTATAAGTATCAAAAAACCAGCGAGTATCGCCTGGAGGGCTAAGCGCAAGTTTTTTCAGGGAGCGAAGGAATCTCTTATGCGTCATCCATATCCATAAAGGAAATGCGAGAAGAGCAAGAATTACAACTCCCCCCAGCATCAGTAAAAGAGTTATATCGGGGGATAAAATATCTACGGGAATTATTTGAAGTATATTAATTAGAAGATTCATTGGAGTTCACCTTGCTCTGTTCTTGACAGCATAAATTTCGATGGGTTCTTTTTTTCCTTTCACCTTTACCGGTTCTCGCTTTTCAAGCAGAAATTCCTCTCCGATAAAATCACGTGTATCCTTTGTTATAATGATCTCACCGGCCTTTGATACTCCCTCCAGCCTGGATGCCAGATTGACTGTATCGCCGATCACAGTATAATTCATCTTGCGGCTACTGCCAAGGTTCCCCGCCACAAGGGGACCTGTATGCATACCGACACCTATGCGAAGATCTTTCGCCTTCCCGTGAAAAAACTTTCTATTTTTGGAGGCAACCATCTCCTGAATCTCAAGGGCGCACGAGACGGCCTCTATGGCGTCCTTTTTAGGATTTTCAACAGGTACTCCCCAGGCGGCCATAATACAGTCTCCGATAAATTTATCGATATATCCGTTGTGACTGATCACAGACTCCACAGCTGAATCAAAATATTCGTTCAAGACCTCAATGACGTATTCGGCGGAATGTCCTTCTGAAAAGGCTGTGTATCCACGGATATCTGCGAAAAATATTGTGGCAATCTTTGTGCTCCCTCCGGGTTTTACAAGGTCCGGTTGTTCCATTATTGTATGGACCAGATCCTCGGATAGATAACGGGTAAACATATCTTTGATAAAGCGCCTCTCTTCCATAATACCGGTCACTTCACTTTGTAGCTCTTTCTCTTTTGTCTGGTCGGTAAATAGAAGGGTTGATCCTTCGATATGTTTTCTTGCATCATTGAGCGGCGAAATGTTTAATGAAAAATCTCTCTCCTCTTCCTTAAATGTATAAATCCCTTCTATCCCCGGTAGTGTCTTAGGATTTTCAGAGTATTTATTTATCGCCTTGATCAGTGTCCGATCAAAATTGGAGTGAAATATCTCTACAAAGTTTTTTCCCACTACATCATCTGACAGATGCATTGTTTCGCGGGCAGCTCTATTGAAATATTGAATATTACCTTCTCGATCCGTTGTAATGAGCCAGTTACTCATGGAAGAGAAGATATTCTCCTGGTATCTTTCCAGTGATTGAATTTTTTCCAGAGACTCTTTCAATTCCTTAAATAAACGCGAGTTCTGCAACATCCCGCCAGTCAGTTTGCTCAGAGAATCCAGAAAGTGAAATCTGGACCGGTTGAAATGAAATGGATCCAGGGAATTGAGTATTAAAAAACCTATATCAGTCTGCGGAGTCACCAGAGGGAAGGCGACTCCGCTATTCATACCAGGATCCAGAAGTATCTCTTTAAAGGGACTCTTTTTTCTCTCAGTGAGAACCACAGCCTCCTTGCTCTCCAGGAGAAAATCCACAAGCTGAGACTTTACCTGAATAGTTTTCGGGGAATGGAATCTCCCACGGCGATATACAAGATGGGGGTTTCCGGTGGCGCCGGTTTTGTGTTCCGGATCGGGGTATACATATAAGCAGGCGAGATCCGAAGATGTTATATCGATTGATTGTTCAACCAGAATGGATATGAGTTCTCTGTAGTTCAATTCCTGGGAAATCATACAACCGGTTCTTACCAGTTCATCCATTACAATTATTGAACTTGCCTGCATTATAGTTACTTTGACGAAAAAATTGTGATACACTAAATCCCCGGATTGCCATATTTCGTTAATTACCGGGAATAGTACTGTTAAACCAGGAAAGATGATTATGGGTTTTGTTTGACTATACTTAGCAATTCTGATTCTCTGTTACCGACAGTATGTAATAATTGCAGAGCATGTTGGTTTTCCTGAATGAAAGGGAGGCTTACACGAAATTTATATAATTAATGAGGTAATATATGTTCAGTCCTGAAAGAATTCTCGGTCAGATGTTGAGCGGGGGCATGAGTAGAGGTTTCGGCGGTGGATACGGTGGATCCCGGATGGGAATTCCCGGTATGTCAATGTCCGGTGTTTCTGTAGCCATGACTCTTCTTGGCGCAGCCATCGGAGCCTTTGAGCATTATAAGAATAAGGGAGCCGCTCCAAACGCACAAGTTCCAGGTATAGGTGGTACAGGTACACCTCCGACTACGCCTCCGGGAGTCCCTCCTACAACTGGTGGAGCCACAAATGCCGCTCCACCAACTCCGCCACCCGCTCAGACTATCAACGCCGATGATGCTATTCTTCTTATCAAGGCCATGGTGGCAGCCGCTGCCTGTGATGGTAATATTGATTCTGATGAGAAGGCAAAGATAATTGGAAAAGCTGCCGAAGACGGATTGGATCCCGAAGAGCTTAAATTTATCGAAGATCAGATCGCATCTCCAGCCACAATGGAAGAGATTGTATCGGCCAGTAAACCAGAGCTTGCAAAGAGTATTTATATGGCAAGCCGCATGAGCATTACAGTTGATACTCCGGAAGAGGAAGCCT
>JBNKQE010000416.1:0-3717 GCA_050295715.1 Leptospirales bacterium | reverse complement strand
CAGATTCAGTGTAACCTGGAAAAACCCGAACAGATTGTCCAGGCGGTTCTCGAAAATCTGGGACCCGATTCCATCGCCGCCGTTACCGGCCGGGCCTACGGCAGTGTGAACGAGAGCATTGCTCGTGTGGCCGAGCTCTTGAAGCTTCCCTCCCCCGGTATCCATGCCATTGAATTTTTTCGTGATAAGGCCAGATACAAGGCTGCCCTGCAGAAGAAGGGCATTGTCGTCCCTCGCAGCTATACTCTTGAGACCGAAGATGACGTAAAGGCACTGGAGAAGGCTCGCTTTCCTCTCATTTACCGCCCTGCTGCCGGTCATGCAAAACAGGGGATCGGACTGATTGCCACCGAAGATGAGCTTACTTCTTTTATTCACTCCCACCCGTCCCGCAAATATAAACTCCTTATAGAAGAGTTTATAGAAGGACGCGAACTTACCGTTATCGGACTTGTTCAAAATGGCACTTTTCACCTTCTTACAATTACAGAAAAACTTCGATCCTCAAGCCCCCCGCTATTTGCGGAGATGGCACACAGCTATCCGCCGTCCATATCCGACAGTGAAAGTTCCGAGATAGTATCCAGCATGGATCAGATCGCAAAAATATCCGGCCTTAAAAATGGTCCCCTGCTTGCGGAGTTTCTAATAAAGAAGGGATCCGGCAACGTAAAAAATCACCCCATTCTCGTTGAAGCCGCCCCCGAAATCGGCGGTGAGTTTCTGGCAGACTATCTCATACCAGAAGTTCTCGGTTTTGACTATTTTAAAGAGTATATTAAACAGGTTGTATCAGACTGGAAGGCCCCCCTGGAGATTCCCGAACCTCACAAATCTGCCGTTATTCGCTACCTTTTACCGGCATCGGGGATACTGGATCGAATTGAATTTCCTGATTCTATGGAAAAGCATCCCGGATTTATTTTTAAAAAACAGCTGATCGCCGACGACACCCGCACCGTAAAGAACTCCGGCAACAGCCAGAGGCTGGCCTCCTTCGGTCTGTCCGGCGCTCTGGACTCACTTGATCTTCTCGAACAGCATGCTCAGAATCTTTCCGATGCCATAAAGGTTCACTACCGCAAGAATGACCCCCCTGTGAAACAGGAGCGGTCCGTGAAAAAGGAATCTATTTATAAGACTTCCGCATTGAAGAAATAGCATTGCCATGAATGATCTATCCTCCACACACAAAACCTGGGACGAGCACTACAAAAAGGAGAAATCCGTCCAGCTCTACCCTGACGAAAACCTTGTAAGACTGCTCCGTCCTCTCACAAAGGGACCTGCTCTTGATTACGGATGCGGAAGCGGCCGTCATCTGCAGCTTCTCCAGGACCTGGGATACTCTCCTGTGTACGGTATGGACTGGAGCGAAAATTCTATTGAAATGTGCCGCAACCTTTATCCGGAGACTCAACTCTCTGTGATTGATTCTTCTGCGCTCTCCCCCGAGAGCTTTCGCATTCCCCTGGAGGATCACTCCCTCTCTGTTGTAATTCTCTGGGGCGTCCTTCACTACAACCCCCATGACCTGGCACTTAAAATGGTAAGAGAGTGCGCCCGTGTCATAAAGAGCGGCGGTTATTTTCTCGGTACACTACGTTCCTCGAAAGATACCCACTTCAGTTCCAACCCTGATATGAACGGCGCCTCCATGCATCTCTACGACCAGGCCTCTGCTGCTGATCTGCTCTCCCCCTCTTTTAGCCATTTTGAACTCGGTCATATTACGCGCACTCCCGTTGGATCACTGGACAGACTTGTCGCCCACTGGGTTTTTCGTGCTTCAAACGGTTGATGTTTTTTCCCATCAACCGGATAATTACGATTCGTATTGATACGTATATACCCGGACTTCCTTTTATCCTGAAGATTCACTTATCTTAAAACCACCCCCGCTGCTATTTTTGCGTTTTTTCTGGCAAAACCTGATCACAATGTGAGTTATTTGAAATATAAATATTTTTCTTCATATTTTTAGCTTGACTTACTGTAGAGTATTTACTCTAAAATGAAAGAGTAATTACTCTAAGGAATGTCCCATGGAATACTGGATCAAAAGTGTGCTGCAAAGGCCTTACGTATCTCTGGCGCTTTTATTTGCCATAACCGTTCTAACAGCTGCCGGCCTGCCCGGATTGAAGATGGACGCCTCCATGGAGGCCCTGATGCCGGAACACGACGAGAGTTATCTTATGCTCCAGAGAGCCAGGCAAATATTCGGAAACAGAAAATCCCTTATGCTCATTTCCGTTGAAAAGAAGAATGGAGATATTGAGTCAGATCCTCGAAGCGTTTCTTATACGGCCCGTATTGTAAGCGAGCTGCGAAGCTTTCACAGAGGCAGCCCGGAAACAACCCTGCAAGATATTGAATCACTGGAGGGGCTTACAGGTATTTCTCTAATACAGACGGCCCCCCACTCTTCAGATATATCGGTGCAGGCGTCCGGTGCACCTTCCAGCTATGATAATCTGGAGAGTGACCTGGATTCCGCATTTCTCAATGATTCCGGCCCTTCCTCCAGTGATCTGTCCGATTCGATTCAAAGCGAGATGCAGCAGGAAGATATCTATGATCTGAGGGATTTCGAAAGAATAAATGAGACCACAGGAATCAGCCCCGCTTCACAGTGGGATATAAGGATCGAATCTTCGGAGTTCCCCTCCCTTGCCGATATGAAATCCGTATTGAGTGAGACGGGAAAACGCGATCTGGCAACCATTCTTTTTGCCGGAAATATTTCTATTCAGGATAACACTCGCCCTCTTACAGAAAAAGAGACGGAGAGCATCATCAGGGGTTTTACTCAGGTTTACACATTTCGAAAGCAGCGGATAATCAAACAGATCTTTGATCCTGTTGAGGGCGAAGATGTAAAGGCGGACAGTAAAAGTCTTCGCGCCCATCCTTATATTGAAAAATATACCGATGGAAACTACGATCTTCCGCAATCAGGATCCCGGCTAAAATCTTACTGGGACTCTCTTCGCAAAAATCCTGCCAACGAATCCATGATCTATGCCTCCGATAGCGATGGACACATGACCGCTCTTGGTATTGGAATCATTCTTCGCGAGGGTCACGATTTTAACGGTTTTGCGAAATACCTGTCCGGAATGCTTCATAAGTATAACATTGCCGACTTCAATCTTCGCGTTGCCGGAGATCTCATTCTTGACAAAGCCATAAACGATGCCAATGAGAAAGATACCGGAATTTATCTCGTAATGGTTCTTGTTTTAATCATATTCACCTTCTGGCTGAATTTTCGCTCTCTCTCTGTTACGGTTGTTCTCACGATCTCTGTGTTTCTCGGAATGCTCTGGACAATGGGATTTATGGGCTGGCTGCAAATACCGCTTACAATTACCGGCTCCATTCTTCCTCCCATCCTTATCGCTGTGGCCAGTTCCTACGGAATTCATATATCCAACCAGTATTTCCAGGACAAAAAAGAGTCCCTGCCGGATTTCCCTTTGAGTTCCTTTGTAAGGATATCGCCAACGGTTATTCTTGCCTCTGTCACGACTCTCATCGGTTTTAGCATGCTTGCCGTAAACGAGGTTAAAGCGGTGCGACAATTCGGCCTTATGGCAGCTCTGGGAACCTTCTTGAGTGTTCTGATTGCCATTCTCTTTATCCCGGCAATCTTTACTCTTATACAACCCGGCTCAAAAAACAGAGTGCAACCGTCGGATCTTTTCAATCGTC
>JBNKQE010000415.1:0-3734 GCA_050295715.1 Leptospirales bacterium | reverse complement strand
GAGCTCACCCTTTAAGTATTATATGCTTGGAGTCGGCTGACCACATTGACAGGTAAGTTTTGCTGAGCTTTAGTTGTTCAGGTTTTGACTTGATGTTGTTTTGTAGGTGCTTTCTCTCTCTCTCCCTGATCCAGTAAATGCTCAATTTGTTCGGCGGATTCATAGATCAGATTGTGTATCTGACCCACAACAGCCCAGTCTTCCAGACAACTCTCCGGAGCAGGAGAGTTATGATAGAATACTCCGAACTGACATCGTTGAGGGTTTCTTTCCAGGTCTGCATCTATGCCTTCAAATTTTTTTGACAGAGTATCAATCCACTTTCTGTGCGACGCCTCCGCATCCTTTACCTGAGTCTTGAAATCATCTTCCGTATAAATCTGAAATTCTTTTATATTACCCAAAATTGCAATTGTCTTATCATTTACCTGACCAATATCAGACTTCAGTTCATCCATTCCATCTGTAAGAGCAAGAACCCTGGCCTTGTTTGTTACTACGCGAGATTCGATATCTGTAGTAGTCTCTTTAATTTCATCGGATACAGTGGATATTTGACCAATCCCATCAACAAGGTGTTTGTATTTGTATGTTACGTCATGGAGATACTCTGTCATCTGTTCAATCATCTGAAGAACATCGCGGAGTCCCGAGAAACTCTCTTTTCCGATATCCTGTAAAAGTTTCATCTCGGATGAGATTCCCTGCATCTGATTGGCTGACTGCTGAATATCGGAAACAATCATATTAATTATCTCCGCAATTTCTTTTACGGAAGACTGACTTTGATCGGCAAGTTTATTGATCTCTTCTGCAACTACGGCAAATCCTCTACCCATCTCTCCGGCACGCGCTGCTTCAATGGACGCATTCAGCGACAGCAGGTTCGTTCGGTCTGCAAGAAAATGCAGTGTAATCAGATTCATCGATAATTTCAAGATTAAATTTTATTAGTATTCCAGAAAATGTAAAATTTAATACTATGGTATACCATCGCGAATTTTATTGCAACATAAATCAGTGTTCAGGAGAATCGTTAAAAATACGTAAATCTCATACGAAAAATGATGATTCATTATTACGTATGAGCAGCAATCAAGCGATACTATATTTAGTTATAAACCGGATGATCGTTTAACCCCTGGAGCTTTTACTGCGGACAGAAATACTTAAATAGTATTAACAAATTCGATTGATGGTAATTCTCCTGAGAATTTTATTTTGCTTGTAGAACCATAATTTATTGCTATACGAAAAGAATTTTCCAGCGGTATCCCCAGTAAATTGGATAAAATCACCCGAATGGGGCCTGCGTGTGTAACAATATATAAGCGACGGAGACCTGATTTTTTTGCCAACGATAATTCATATTCCCATCTTCTGAGAACCCTTGTATTGAGGTCCATATATGATTCGCCTCCCGGGACTTCTGCACGGATCCAGTTTTCACTCCACTCTCTATATCCAGAGTCCGTATCTATAAACAGGTTTTCCCAGCTTTGCATCTCCCAGTTACCAAAATTCATTTCGAGAATTTCCGGAGCTGTCACTGCCTCAGGAAATCCAGGTATATCAGAAAGGATAAGTGCAGAATCACGGCACCTTTTCGAGGGACTTGTTAGTATTCTTAATTTTGGTTTACGTGAATCAGGTAGATCATTAATTAACTTTTTTTCCACAGCTATTTTCTCTTTCCACTGTCTTAAACCGTCCGGGTGCAGTTCCAGGTCGGTCTGTCCATAACAGATACCCTCATCAATAATTACTTGAGGATGACGGAATAGATAGACTTCCAGAGAGGTCAAACTCATGGCAATAAACCCATGTGTGTCATTAGAGAGAAGGAGCCCATGATTATTAATAAAGTAAGTTGCTGTATGGCTCCCAGCATATCCCCCGTATATCCGTATAACCTTTTTTTATAGTACATTGTTATCAGGATTGCAGCAATCAGTGAGGGTAGAAAGATTTCAATTGTCTGTTGCGAGAAAAAAAAGATGGCCGGAGTGAATCCTAATAACAGTGGAACGATTATAGAGAATATGTTTACCCGATAGTCTCTTGTAACACCGCCTGCTCTGGATGAAGAATCGTTCCGTGCATAAGGTAGAAGAATTACGGAAGCGAAAACAAGCATTCTGCTGAATGACTCGGCTGCAATTATGATCATCGGTATAATGTTATCTGAGATTTCCATAAGGAGTGCGAAGTAGAGAGCCTTGGTAAATATTAATGCAAGAACACCGTAAGACCCGGAACTGGAGTCTTTCATTATACGCAATATATTTTCCCTCTCTCTTCCTCCCCCCAGGCCATCAAATGTATCAGCCAGACCATCTTCATGAAGGGCGCCTGTTATCCAGGTGGATACAATCATCGATAGAATTATTGCTATTGCTCTGTCAAAACCGGCCATTTCGACGGAGAGAAAAATTATGGCTGAAACAGCGCCGGTAAACCATCCTACAAGCGGAAAATATCGAAGGGAATTGCGGTAATCTCCTCTCATGATTGCAAATGAGGGAAGGGGGATTGCTGTAAAAAACACAAAAGAAGCGAGGAGTGCATTTAATTCCCCGATTACAAAATCAGTGATTTTCTTTCTATAATTTATAGAGTCCATTGTACAAGTTCTTATTTACGAAATACAATACATACGGGATCGGATTTTTTTCTTTGCAGGGAGCAGTATTGTTACTTCTGTATGATCTCATCCATGTAATTCAAGCGAATGTGATGTGATTTGGCATTGAATCAGTCGAAGGTGAGGAAGCATTTGAAATGAATCACTCGGAAAAGAAATTCAGACAGGGGTTTACCCCTGTCCATCATTTACTCCGGCCTGTTCAAAAGATGCCATCTCATTTAGAAATGCCACAGCACTTTTTATTACGGGCAGTGCAAGTGCTGCTCCCGTACCCTCTCCCAATCGCATATTGAAATCCAGAATAGGTTTTACACCCATTAAATTCAGAGCTTCGATATGTCCGCGTTCCTGAGAGCGATGGGAAAATATTGCATAGTCTCGAAATGAATCTGCAATTTTCCAGGCAGCAAGTGCGGCTGATGTTGCAATAAAACCATCAATAAGAACAACCATTTTATGAGAGGCGGCTGCGAGCATGGCTCCTGTCATCATGGCAATTTCAAGACCGCCGAAAGTTGCCATCACCTTGAGAGGATCACTGTGATCAATATTGTGACTGGAGATGGACCTGGAAAGTATATCCAGTTTATGATGGATACCCTCATTGCTGAGTCCTGTTCCTGCACCAACACACTTTTCAAGAGGAATATTTCCAAGAAGAGAGAGCAGTATAGCTGCCGAAGATGTATTCCCGATGCCCATCTCTCCAAAACCGATTGTGTTGCATCCGTTGTTGAAAATATTCTCCACGATTGAGGCGCCCTCAAAAAGACATTTTTCCAATTCCTCCGCACTCATTGCAGATTCCTTGAGAAAATTGTTCGTTCCGGATTTAACCTTCTTGTGAATCAGTCCCTCCCGGTTATTGAAGTCAAAGTTTACACCAGCATCAGCAACAAACAGGTCCATTCCACTCTGGGCGGTGAGCACATTGATTGCAGCCCCGCCACTTAAAAAATTCATTACCATCTGGGCCGTAACTTCGGATGGGAATGCACTGACTCCCTCTTCAGTAATACCATGATCACCTGCAAATACGACCATTGCCGGTGAATTAATGGAAGGCGTGAGTGTATTTTGTATCAAT
>JBNKQE010000414.1:0-3750 GCA_050295715.1 Leptospirales bacterium | reverse complement strand
ATCAGTGTTGCATTTTATCTGATTGCTTTTGCCCAGGCTTTTCATCCTGTTTTTGATTATATAAATAATTATAGTGGATTAAACATCTCTGATTCACGTTTTGTTAGTATACCGGGACTGGTGATTCTTGGGTTTTTAATGGTTCGTTTTGGAGTTGGCTCGGGAACCACTCTACTCTATGCTATTGCAGCAATTCTCTTTTCCTCGATTTTTATGTTTTTTATTGGAGAACCTGTATCTATTCCTGCAGGATCTATCTGGCTCAACACAGTGGATCAGCCTGATTCGTTTATTAAGGTATTTGCTATCATTTTCCCCGCCTTTACAGGTGTTACAGCCGGTGTGGGATTATCTGGAGACTTAAAAAAACCAGGAAAATCACTACCGCTGGGGACTCTCTCTGCTGCCATAATTGGAATGCTGGTATATTTTCTTATTACATGGAAACTGGCAAATTCGGCAAGTCCTGAAGATTTAATCGCCGATCAGCTAATTATGGCCCGTATTTCTATCTGGGGTCCGATTATCCCTGTGGGACTTGCCTGTGCCACACTCTCTTCTGCAATCGGTTCCATTATGGTCTCCCCTCGAACTCTACAGGCCCTGGCTCATGATGGAATCTTTTTTTCAGATCGGGTAAATAGATTTCTTGAGAAGAGCGATGAGAAAAATAAAGAACCAATTCGCGCCACGCTGGTTACCGTTCTCATAGCAACCTTTTTTATTCTAATTGGAGATGTCGATATTGTCGCACAGATTATCTCCATGTTTTTTATGGTGACCTACGGCTCTTTGAGTACTATATCCTTTCTTGAACACTTTACATCCAATCCCTCTTATAGACCGGTTTTTCGCTCCAGATGGTATATCTCATTAACAGGGGCAATCACTTCATTCTGGCTGATGTTTGAGATGCAGCCGATCTTTTCCGCATTTGCACTATTATTTATGATAATTCTATATATTGTTATTTCACGAAGTATTGAGGGACGCGGGATGGCCACGATATTTCAGGAGGTTATCTTTCAGATTAGTCGTCGCTTACAGGTTTTTATACAAAAAGTAGACAAGGAGAATCCGGATGGAAACTGGAGACCGGCAGTTGTATGTCTCGCACGACACTCCTTTGATAGAAACAATGCTTTTGATCTTCTTCGCTGGATATCGTTCAGGTTCGGATTTGGAACCTATATACATTTGATACCCGGATATCTTTCCAGATCCACAAGTGAAGAGTCAAAAATCATTCTGGAAAAACTGATTCAGATTTCAGAAATAAGTAAAAGTAATGTGTATTTTGAAACGCTTGTAAGTCCCTCCTACACTACCGCTGTCGCGCAGGTGCTACAGCTTCCCGGCATTTCTGGTAAGGCAAATAACACTCTCCTTTTTGAGTTTACACAGGGTGATAATACTGAACTGGAAGATATTATTGATAACTATTCACTGATAAGTGCCACAGAATTTGATATATTAATTCTTGCGTCTTCTCCCAGAAGTTTTGGGTATCGTCGTTTCATTCATGTATGGATAAAATATGAAAATTATGTAAATGCCAATCTAATGATACTATTTGCGTATATAATTGTGGGAAACCACGAATGGGATAAAGGGGTTATAAAAATATTTGATATATGTGCGCCCGATAGAATTGAAGAAGAACGGGAAAAACTTCAATCGCTCATTCAAAATGGAAGACTGCCTATATCAATGAACAATATTGAAATTATACCGCAGGATGAAAGAGAACCCCATGAAATCATTAACGAAAGGTCAGCTGATGCCGATCTCACGATCATCGGATTTCGTGGAGAAATGTTGAAGCATCAGAAGAATACCGAATATTTTACAAACCTCAAGTCAGCCGGGAATATACTGTTTGTAAATACGGGAAGTGCGAAAGAGTTAACCTGAATACCTGAATACCTGAATACAAATGAGACTATAATTCATGAAACATATAACAATCTTAATTACAGGCGTGACAGGATTTATCGGACAGGAGATCATGAGAGGCCTGCTTTACGAAGGTCATAAAATTTTTGCTGTCGTCAGAGATCCGAATTCAATTGCTCATAGATTCCCCGAGGTTAAATGGGTTAAAGGAGATTTTACTGTAAATCAATCCGCTGCCTTCTGGGAAGAAAAACTGGATGGTGTTGATATAATCATTAATGCAGTCGGGATAATTCAACAGACCGGTAGCAATACATTTGAGTCCGTCCATTATATGGGACCGAGAGGGCTATTCCAGGCTGGAATCAATAGTGGTATAAAAAAGGTCATCCAGATTTCTGCACTGGGAGCGGACCACCGGGCAATAACACAATATCATAAAAGTAAAAGAGCTATGGATGATTTCCTGCTGGAGAGATTTCCATCATGCGTAATCTTTCGCCCCTCTATCGTTGTCGGAGATGGTGGTCAAAGTACAGCTCTTTTTTCCAGACTGGCAGCCATGCCCGTTTCCATTTTACCAGGCAAGGGTGACTATCAAATACAACCGGTTCATATTGACGACCTGGTTCGAGGCATCCTTTGTGTTGTGAGAGACTGGCCCGAAAAATCTACAGTTCTGGATATCGTAGGTCCTCACCCCTTTAAATTGATAGAGTTTATAAAAGAGATTCGTAAAGTGGCAGGATTGATTTCGGTTCCTGTTTTATATATACCGGAAAGAATACTGGATTTAATAGCATTATACGGAGTTGGATTATTTAATAAAGAGACATTCACAATGCTTAAACAGGGTTCCGTTGGTGATTGCTCTGCATTTACAGAAGTGACAGGAAGGCTCAAGACGCCTCTCGATTACTGGCGTGATTCAAAGGTCGATATCAGGACTTCTTTATTCCCTTTCCTTATATCGGTTTTGCGATGGTCGATCGCCTTTATATGGATTTTTACAGGTATCATCTCTGCATTTATATATCCGGCACAGGAGAGCATTGATCTTTTGCGGATGGCAGGAATTCCTGATAATAGAGAACTTCTGTTATTCACATTGTACGGAGCTGCCGCTTATGATATGATTCTGGGCGCCGGAGTATTTACAAACAAACGACATATCTTTTATCCATTACAGATTCTAACAGTAATAATCTATACGATCATCCTGACAATTTCACAGCCTGAGTTCTGGTGGCACCCTTTCGGTCCTCTTTCCAAGAATATCCCTCTTCTCTCAGCAACAATTACTGCATGGATTTTTGATCAGAAAAATATTAGAGGTCTAAGGTGAGCTACCAGATCATAAAAATTATTCATATAATTAGCGCTACATTTCTTTTTGGAGCCGGTACCGGAACAGCGTTAATGGTATTACGGGCGTTTTTTCAATATAAGAAAAAAGTCGTTTCTGTGGAGAGTCTGGATTTCGCCCTGGATCATGCCATTTTTGTTGATTGGATATTTACGCTGGGGGCCGGTATTGTACAGCTCATAAGCGGCGTTGCTCTGGGAATTATGGGAGGTTACTCCTTTATCGAAGGGTGGCTCTTAAGTGCATTAATCCTTTTTGGAGCTGTAATATTATTATGGATTCCGGCAGCTTTTCTGCAGATTCGAATGAAAAAGGAACTGAAGTCAGACCCCGATGAACTATCTATTAGATTCAGAAGACTCATGCGTATATGGATGAGTCTTGGAGCTCCAGCATTTATGCTAATGATTTATATCTTCTATCTCATGGTTTTTAAAGGGAATCGCTGATCGGGAGATTCTATACATGAATCAAAAATTGAGTAATTC
>JBNKQE010000413.1:0-3752 GCA_050295715.1 Leptospirales bacterium | reverse complement strand
GCTTCGATGGGTATCAGCTCTCCCGATATGCCCTGTGGATAACCTCCGGCACCATCCCATTTTTCATGATGGTTCAATGCAATATTCGCAGTCATCCTGATCATTTCATTCATTGAGGTTGCTGAACCAAGAATTATAGATGCACCTATTGCTGTATGGCGTTGTAGAATGATTTTCTCCTGCTGGGTTAAAGGCTCCATTTTCATTAAAATTTGATCGGGAATTCCAATTTTCCCCACGTCGTGCAGTGGAGCTACGGCTTCAATGATCTTTGCTTTGCCGTTGGGCCAGCCAAGCTCAAGAGCGATCTCCTTACTCATAGCTCCAATCCTTTTTGTGTGTCCAGATGATTCATTATCTTTATAATTTGCGGCATTGGCCAGTGCATTAATCATTGCTATATGTGACTTAACCGTATCTCTTGCTTTTGATATAGCAAGATTTTCAAGATACTGAACTGTTTTCCTTCCCTCAAGAATTTTGCGAACTCGCGCAAGAAACTCCATATCATCAAACGGTTTGGTCATATAGTCGGTTGCGCCTGCATGCGTTAGCATATAGTTAGTGACTTTTTTATCTGAGACGGCTGTAAGAACCAGAACGTTTACATTATTTTCAGGGCGAAAACGATTGAATCTTATCATTAATTCCTTGCCTGTCATTTTGGGCATTATTAGATCCAAAAGAAGAAGATCATAATCATTCTTTAGAAGTCGATCCAGGGCGTCTTCCGGATCATCTGTCGTCTCAAAGTTGGTGAATCCCGCATCTTCGAGAATTTCGGAGACTATGCTTAAATTCATTTTTTCGTCATCTACAGCAAGTATCTTCAAGTTATGTATTTCGTTCGTATTCATGGAATATCTCCGAAGTAATGGGTAGTATGAAGGTGAAATTAGCTCCACCGGATAAGTTGTTTGATGCCTCAATATGCCCTTTATGTGCTATAATGATTTCACGACATATTGATAGGCCAAGACCTGTCCCTCCTTTTTTCGTTTTCTTTGATTGGTAGAATTTATCAAATAGCATTTCCATGTCTTCATTATCAAGTCCGGGTCCCTGGTCACATACAGAAATTTGAATCCCGGGTGAGGCCAATGACGAATCGGAAAAGTGAAAAGTTGTATACGATGATGTTAAGGATATTACTCCTCCATCGGGGGAAAACTTGATAGCATTTGATAATAAATTAATTAAGACCTGGTTAATTCTATCTTGATCAAAAGAGAATTCATCAATGTCATTTGATAAATGGGTTTCGATGGATATATTTCTAGCTTGCGCTTGTGGCTTTGTCGTAATAATAGAAATATGAATTGATTCAGAAATTTTATTGTTTTGAAATGAAAATGAATACTTGCCAGCTTCCATTTTGGAGAGATCCAGCAGATCATTGACAAGATTAAGCTGTCGTTCTGCACTGATATAAATGTTCTCAAAGTAATCAAGTAATTTTGTTCTGGATGGCATTTCCTCTTTTCGGAGCTTTTTTTTGCCAAAGTTGGAAAAATTTATGATGGCGTGTAATGGTGTGCGAAGTTCGTGGGAGATATTGTTTAAGAATTCTGATTTAGTCTGGTTGGCTAACTCGGAATTCCTTTTTGCTTCAATGAGCCCATTTGCCCATTTTTTTTCCTGGGAAATATCAATACATGATATGACGCGAACACCCTCATGCTTTCCTATTAAAATCTTAACGGGAAATTCCATTCCATCTTTTCGCAAACCTCTGGTCTCTCCAAGAAACGGCGGATCAATTCCTGCATAATCGATATCGGTTTTAAAATCGATAAGTGTTTTATTTAGTATATCAAATTCATCTTCTGGAAATAATTTTGCATAATTTGAACCAATCAGTTCATCCCTTTCATAATCAAACATTATCAAAGTTGAATTATTAAGTTCCGATATTATATTGTCTGATTGAATGGCAATTATTGCATTCTGTGAGGCATTAAATACATTTTTAATGAATTCATTCTTATTTTGGTTTTCCAGAAAGAGATTATTGATTTGGCCAACATCAGAGATCTCTTTTTTCTTGAGGTGTATAATGAGGAATGAAATGATCAGAGAAGTTATTGAAAAATTTATTGTGAAGAATGTGAGAAATCTAATCAATAAAGATTTCAGGTTAGAATGTGAAATAATAGTAAGAGGCGGTGAAATCGTTTTAACTTTGATGTATGAAACCAGATAGGGAAAATTATCTTTTAGTACAATTATTTGTCCTTTTTCAATTCCAGTCCGTAAGCTTTTTTTGACTGATTCTATTATGTTCTTATCATCGTGCGAAGAATGCTTCGGAGCTATTGAATGGAATATTAAGCCAGGTTTATTATTCTCTGAATCCACTATCAGATATTCCACAGGGTAATAGCTATCCGTACTAATTGGCATTAGATTTGCTTTTTTTAATTTCGAATTCTGAGTATAGCCTCGCAAGGATCGATTAATTGATTCTTGATTTAATCGGGAGGTATTTTGTAAAGAAGATAGATAATTATAATTTCCGTAGTTCATTAATTTGCTTAAACTTCTTACTTGATCCGTAAAAAAAAATGCAGTGAGTAAAGCACTGGAAATAAATATAAAAAATAATATTATCCAGAGATGATTTAACGTTGATTTTGTGTCTTTCTTGTGATATTTTACAATGTTTTGCTTCATTATTAATTCCACGTACTGTACAGACGATTAAAAGGTGGAATAGATATAAAATTACTTCAATAAATAATGTTGATGGTGATTATCTTCGAGAATTTATCAGGTTTTTTTTGTATACTATGATGGATGATTCTTCAGTAGGTGTAATCTGATCTTGTATTTGTGGGGAGTGAGGGAATTCCGTGAGCAGTGATATGTTTCCAGAAATTCAGACTGGCATGTTTAATTTCCTGGGACAGGAAGTATTGAGCAGGAAAATAGTTGTAAAATATAATATGTGTTACATTGTAATTCTGTCTGAAAGGCAGATTGTTCAATTGAACTTACCAGGGTGTCTCCTGGCTTATTGAATTATTTCACCAAGAGAAGTATAATTTTTACCTCCCAGTCTAACGAGTGGATTTATTCCAGCGGGATCAATAATTATTCTATCACTGGATTTGGTAACAGCATCATCCTTAATGTAAATGGATTGTATAAGGCCTATTATCAATCCCTGGGGGCCATTTCCTATTTCAATAATTTGCTCCTTTTTGCAGGCGAAAGCAACGGGACAGTCAGTCAGTCTGGGTAAGGGGAAATTTTCAACAGTAGAAGTTTTTAATCCGATCCTGTCCAGCTCGGATTCGCCGTGAGCGATCTCCATGGCACTGTCATTCACATGGGCCAGGGAAGAGGTATCCGGAATATGGACCACGAAGTAATTTCTCGCATCTATGTTTTTCCAGGTATCCTTTTTTTCTCCATTTTTTTTATGTCCGACGCTGAACATTAACAGCGGAGGATTTCCTGTAAGGCCATTGAAGTATGAAAATGGTGCAAGGTTGAATCTACCATCGGGATTTTCAGATAAAACCCATGCAATCGGTCTTGGAATAAGGGATTGAGATATTATATGATACAGTGAAGAGCCTGTGTATTTGTTGCAGTTGATTTCCATGATTGGGCCTCGTTTTCCTTTCGAATGACCATGGGATATTCAGGATAGTGTCACTTTAATCATACCTCAGCAAAATGTCCTTAGAAATTTCCGGATGTCTCCAGGAGGGTGAATATATGAGCTGCCTGTTTTAAACAATCTT
>JBNKQE010000412.1:0-3767 GCA_050295715.1 Leptospirales bacterium | reverse complement strand
AAAGGTTCATATCAAAAAGCTGGTTAATTTCTCGGATAAGCTCCCCGTCACGGCAACTGGAACGAATTTCATCCAGTTGATCGTCAGAATAATCCATTATAAAATCAATAACGCTTTTTCTTAAATTTACACAAATATTTACAACATCTGTTACGGATACATCTCTCTCTTTTAGATACCGTATCATCTTGTTCATATAAGGGCAATCACCGGGATCACGGGTTCCCTTGACTATATTAATAAAATGCCCGAGAATATTATCACCAAAGTTTTGAACAAACCAGGCTCGATCGATATCATACATTGAAAAAATATCACTGACAGCAGGACAATCAACCCAGAGATCTACAATCCTCTCCCGGTGTATCATCATGGATTCACCGAATGGTTCCAGTTCCACAATACGAAGTTCCTGTGATCTCATCCATCTCTCCCGGGTCTTTGAGCTATTCGAATGTGAATGTTAATCTGAATTGAATCCATCGTGTTATAAAAGCTGCAACAGATTCGTTATGGCAGTATTCGATAAATCCTGATTATGATGAATCAAAATAAATAAATCATACCATTACACGACACAAATAGGACGACATACTGCAACAGATTCCTTATCATTTTGAGACAAAAAATATGAAGTGCAAGTTTTTATATTTTCACTCCGATTTTTTTTGAAGTTATAAAATGAAACAGCCCTTGAAGCAATACCAATATGAGAGGTGAATTCCGCTATAGTGGTAACCGCTCATAAGAGAGAGTGAAAATGAATGATCATACAGATCACAATAAATCGGCACTGATCTGTCCGCTGCTGCCCCGCAGATAGGTTACCTTATCTTTGATGGCTCTTGCATTCAAAATTGTTATACTTTTCGGATTTATTTCAATGACTTTATCGTTAACAAATGGCTTCAGAGTTTCCGGATTCACCCTTATCAAACCACACATTATCTGAAGCTCTTGAAAGGTAATCGGAAAAGTATATTTGTCCTCTATTCCGAATCCCGATCCAAAGCATTTTTTTTGAATTGTCTCTTCGCGAATTTGATTGTAAAGGAAGGCATAGAGTCGAGTAACCGGCTCTTTTATCCTCAGTATGACAAGCCTCTGGTGGTTAAACCAGATTCTCCGGGCCAGACCTTCTGCAATTTTTTGTAAAACCACCTGCCCGACTTCCTGAAAAAGAGTATTCTTGCTGAGGCGCATTAACTCGGAATCGGTTTCGGTTACAGCCGATCCACTGCGACAGCTCTGCTCAAGCAATGCCATCTCCCCAAAAATCTCTCCGGGACCCAGAATATCCACAACATACTCTTTATTGCGAACAATATTAAACAACCTGACACTGCCGGATTGGATGACATATATATCCTCTGATCCCTCGTTTTCAAGAAATAGAACCTTTCCAGCCTTGACTTTCATACTGTTTTCAGGCCATTGCAGTACTTCCGGCTTCAGATTATTCTTTTCCAGGAGAGATTTACCCTTTGCCACACCTTCCATATCGTTAATTTTTTCACAATAACCTGTATAATTCAGCAATGCATGGGCCGCATAATCATTGCGTCCCCATTTTAAGTATGTCAGGGCATCTCCCAGCAAATGCCTCTCCGCATCCTTATCATCATCAGCCGGGCCACGACTGGATAAATAGCGGTTCAAAGCCTTTAGCTCACGGGAATAGACCCTGAATATCTTTATGGCAAAGTCGGGCTTTTCTTTAAGGAAGATCCCCATATTTTCAATAGGTATCTCAATCAATTCCACTTCAGTTTGAGCATAAATTGAAACGAGATATTTTTTGGAAGTCAGTGCAGAAACAAGACCAAAACTATCGCCGGGTTGAAATCCAGACAGTGCTCTGTCATTCAACCTGTGTTCAGAGTCAAGAGTAAGAGACCCCGATTTAACTACATATACCATTCCCGGATTGTCTGACCCCTGCACGATTACAACGCTGCCCGGTTTATATTTTCGAATTGCAAATACTTTTCCTGTCATAACCTCTGCTCTCGGATTCCCTTACATTAAAATGACTTTATTTCAGTAGGTCCTTACTTTATTTATGATACCTTAACCATCGGCAAAAATCCTGAACGGCTGAAAGCCAATATTCCTGCGGATTATTTAGATTAAGAGTTGTCGGAACCCTGCTCTGGACAAGATTGACTTTTACAATGATTATTTTTCCGATCAAATTCCAGCGATATTTTCGAGGACCTGTACATAAACAGGTTACTTCGCTTGCCTGGCCAGCTGTTATGGTTATGGTAAGTCACACCCTTGTTATGATTGCTGATACGATCATGGTTGGAAAGCTCGGACCTGCTGCCATCGCGGCGACCGGCGCTGCCGGTGTTCTATTTCATACTATTTTAACCCTGTTTATCGGCGGTTCCATGGGATTGCAGATTGTTGTATCCCATAGAACCGGGGAAAGCGATTTATTAGAGGCCGGCCGGAATCTGGGGACCGGAATCTGGATATCCGTTATAACCGGTGGTCTTTTTTCAATCACAGGATCTTACTTTTCAGAGTTGCTTATGCGAATCATGACCGATGATCCAGCGGTCCTTATTCCCGGTTCCTCTTATCTGGTAATTCGTTTTGCATCTTCACTACCTCTATCTCTAATCTTTATTCTTCGCGGTTTCTTTGATGGGACCGGAGACACACGCCCCGGCATGATTTCGTCATTTGCCGTGGCATTCAGCAATATTCTTATGAATATCGTTTTCATTTTCGGCTGGAAAGAGGCAGGTATTCCAGCCATGGGTGTGAGCGGTGCTGCCGTAGCATCATTATTATCAACAATTCCCGGTTTGATTTCCTTTGTTCCCTTTTTTCGTAATAGCAAAATAAGAAAATTCTTCAAAGGGGTGGAATCGACAGTTGCAATAAACAGGAAACGATTCGCCCACCTTATTAAACTGAGTGTCCCTCCAGCAATGGAACACTCGCTTATGCATCTTTCTTTTGTTGTTTTTACAATGCTTGCAGCAAGAAATGGAATAGAGGTACTCGCTGCAACCCAGATCATAGTAGCGATACTCAGCCTCTCATTTATGCCCGGTTTTGCCTTTGCGATTGCAACGACGACAATTGTCGGTCAGGCACTGGGGAGACACTCTCCCGCACGTGCCCTTGCCGGAACTTACAGAAGTCTTTACTGGGCTCTGAGTATTATGATAACCGGTGGTATTATTTTTGTTGTTTTTTCAAATCCCATTCTTCGCATTTTTACATCAGATCCTGCGGTAATAAGGGAGGCGTATTTTGCTCTTATTGTCGTTGCAATTGTTCAACCATTTGATGCAATGAATATGATATTCGCGGCAGTCCTTCGAAGTGCCGGATTTGTCAAATGGGTTTTCTGGGTTAACATTATCCTCTCATGGACTGTTATGCTGCCGTTATCCTACCTGGGAGCTGTCCTTATTGGAGGAAGTGCACCAATGTGGTCAGCTGTGTCATTATGGATTGTCCTTATGGCTGGAGCTTATGGTTATAGATTTTATCGTGGAGACTGGAAAAAGGTCGAAGATATTCCGGATGAATTGATAGTCTAAAATAATAATATTGGGAAGAATACACAGTCGTCAATATTTCAGTTCTGTCATATCATTACATAAAATTTTCGGGGAAGCGATTCCCCGAAAGAATATTAAACTCGCATATAATTCAGCGCTGTCAGTGAAATAGACCTTCAGGCATAAGTCTTATCTTTCAAAGCCCGGGAAAAGACGAGACATACTTGATTTTGATATCGG
>JBNKQE010000411.1:0-3782 GCA_050295715.1 Leptospirales bacterium | reverse complement strand
ATACCCACTCCCTGATCGATCACTTTGACTTCTACTTGATTCATGGAATCCAGTAACTTGAACTCAAATCGTATGACAGAATCTCTATATGAATATTTAATGGCATTAATTAACAAATTTAACAATATATGATGCAGAAGATTTCTATCCGCATACGCATGAATTTCCGGCTGCCCCTGGATCTCCAGTGTGATACCTTTTCTCTCAAGATCAGAAACCACATCCTTCTGCAACTCCAGTATAATATCATTGATATTCACATTTTCCGGTGCATTCTGGATTCTGTCTGTCTGGGCCCCGGTCCATTGTAATAAATTATTCAACAATTCCAGTTCTTTCTGTGCGGCTTTACTGATTAGACGAATCATTTTTTTTAAATCATCATATTTGACTGTTGAGAGGTCCTCCTCCAGAAGGTCCTCCGTAATTCCAATGATACCTGCGAGAGGATTCTTGAGATCGTGAGCAACCAATGAAAAAAGTTTATCTCGAGTTGCATCAACATTTTTTAAGTCATTTTCCACTTTTCGCAGTCGCAGGTGAGTACGAACCCTGGCAACCATTTCAGAAGTTTGAAACGGTTTAGCGATATAATCAACAGCACCGGCTGCAAATCCTCTTGAGATATTATCAGGATCAGAGAGCGCTGTGAGAAAAATAAAAGGAATATGAGCCGTTATCGGATTCTCTTTTAATTTTTCAGCGAGGGAAAAACCGTTCATTCCCGGCATCATTATGTCGAGCAATATAAGGCTGACCTCACGATCCATCAGAATATCCAGTGCTTCAACTGCGGATCTTGCATACAGAACACGCATCCCTTCCGACCTCAGTAAACCGGCGACCACCTGTATATTTCGAGGATTGTCATCAACAATAAGAACAGATTGTTCCGTATCCCTACTCATTTGAAATCTCCCGACCGGCTTTCTCGTTTACCCATTGGATTAATTCACCTATCTTCACAATCTGACGATCCACTTCTTCGACATCAAAATTTTCGGCAGCCTTCATCACAGACTCTCCTGAATGCAGGACCGGTTCAACAGCAGACTCAATACCAGCTTCATATATTTTTTTCCCGACTTCGAAAATCCTGTCAATATCGCCCGAACTTCGTATATGCTCCAGCTGGCTCAGGAAATCCGAACCCAGCAACTGTATAACTTTACCGAAATCCCCGACAATATCATCCGGGGGAAAATCTTCTGTTTGAATCTTTTTTTTCTCCTCGGGAACCTTGTAGTTCAAATACCTCGCAGTCTCCCTGAGAAGATTGACTATGCTGACAGGCTTACTTAAAAAACCGTCAAATCCACGTTCCAGAAATCTATATTGATTCAGGTCCTGAGAATATGCGGATAAAGCTATTATCGGTATTGCCATAGTATTCTCATCCGCTCGAATGACATCAAAGGCCTCGAGACCATCCATAACTGGCATTCGAATATCCATAAATATTAAATCAGGATGTACGGAAGAAGCAAGGACAATCGCTTCTTCACCATTCGTAGCCTCATAAACACGTATTCTTGAGTTTCTGAATATTCCGCGAATATAATTTCTATTTAACTCAATATCATCGGCGACTAGAATTGTTCCGGATTCGAAATCAGTTGCATCAAATCCTGTTGTTGTGTAAATTTCGCGTGTATCTTCGTAAAATGATTCCAGAGTAGGAATGGTTACCGTAAATACGCTGCCCGATCCAACAATCGATTCAACTGATATTTCACCATGCATGAGATCTATGATTCGCCTTGTAATGGCAAGACCCAATCCGGTTCCCCCGTAATCCGCCTGACTCTGGTTTTCCTGCTGGACAAAAGGTTCAAAGATAAAATCTTTCTGATCTTCGCGTATCCCGATTCCTGTATCGGTTACTGCTATTTTCAACGAAAAACCTTCGGAAAGATTTTCATTACTTTTTAAGAACTGTACTCGCACAAATCCTGTTTCAGTAAACTTGATCGCATTACCGATTAAGTTTATTAATATCTGGCGCAACCGGGTCCCATCAATGATTATACTTTCCGGCAATTCCGGATCTATCTCCAACTGGAGATCCAGTTTTTTTTCATTGGCCCGCTTTTGAAAAATTGTTCTGGTATCATTTAAAAGATTTTCAATATTGACCGAACTATATTCAATTTTAAGCCGGCCCGCTTCCACTCTTGAGAGGTCAAGAATATCATTAATTAATTCAAGCAGAAGGTTCCCGCTGGTTGTAATTGACTCAAGATAGGATTTCATTCGATCATCATTAATTTCTCTTGAGAGGAGTTCACTGAATCCGAGTATTGCGTTCATGGGAGTTCGGATCTCATGACTCATATTTGCAAGAAATTCACTTTTCATGCGACTGGCTTCTTCAGCTTCCTGCTTTGCAAATAGTATCTCCTTCTCATATATTTTCTTCTCGGTAATATCCTGAGCAGCACCGTAAATGGCTGGCAAATTATCGTGAGTTACTCCGGATTTTCTCGCGGTTGCCAGGATAGTTTTCAGGCTGCCTGTTATTCGCTGTTTGATTCTATATTCCACAACGATCTCAGTCAGGTCTTCCATTAAGCCCTTTCGCATTTCAATAATTTTTTCACGATCCTCCGGATGAACCATGTTTAGAAAACTGTTAAATTCAATTTTAGGTTCAAACAAATTATGAATATTCTGAAACTCTTCAGTCGGATAAATTGCACCGGTTGCATACTCCATCTCCCATCCGCCTATCCGGGCGATAGAAGAAGCCTGATCCAGTATAATTTTATTTTTTCGAATTGTCTCGCTCATGCGAAGCATTTCCGTCATATCCTGGATTGTCAGGACCATCCTTATAGCCTTTCCTGTAAAATCACGTTTGATATCAGCTTTACTGTGTATAAAACGTTCACCGCCATCTTCACGAAGTATTTTGTAGTCGATAACGAATTCAAACACATCACCACTCAGACTGCTGGCAACCATGCTGGATACTCTATCTCGATCTGAGGGATGAATATAGGAGTAAAATAGATCACTGTCGGGCACGGTAGAGACGTAGCCAATCCCGAGAATATCATAAACCTCAGGCGTCCATGCATGCTTTTCCTGTTCCAAATCGTAAATCCAGGAGCCTATATGAGCAATACTTTGCGCTTCTTTCATAAGTTGATGACTGCGCTCAAGTTCTTCCTGGTCTTTTCTTTGACTTGAAATATCTATATGCGATCCGATCATTCGAACAGGCCTGTTATCAGCATCCCACTCGACGATTCGTCCTCTTCCCAGAACCCGGCGAATCGAACCATCCCTGGCGACCATTCTATATTCGGAATTCAATTCCCTGTTGAGAATAATGGCAGCACTCGTTTTTGCCTGAATTCGCTCCCGATCATCCTGGTGTATCAGATCATAAAGGGTTTCTATTCTGGGAGGGAACTCATTTTCTTTATATCCGAGCATTGAAAAAAATGCCGGATTAAAATATGTGTAATCCGTAACAAGATCATGATCCCATATTCCATCATGGACAGCTCCCATTACAAGATTGAACCTTTTTTCTGATTCGGCCCGGGCTTGCTCTTCCTGTTTCTTATCCGAGATATCGAGAAATGTGACTACGGAGCCTATAATTTGACCATTCCTGTGAACAGGATAAGACCAGTATTCGGCTGGAAATGAAGTGCCATCCGCCCTCCATAAAATCTCATCATCAACATGAATATACTCACCATTTGTAAATGAAAGATGAATCTTGCACTCATCGGATCCGTAAGGAGTGCCATCCGGATGAGTATGATGTA
>JBNKQE010000410.1:0-3782 GCA_050295715.1 Leptospirales bacterium | reverse complement strand
TGATCGCAAGCTTACATTAGCCTGCGATGCATACATTGATTTTTTGAATCTGGGCGGTAAAATTAGATATGAAGATCTTACCGGTAGCCTCATTCGAAAATATCTGAATCGATCGATTCCGATTCTGACCGGACTCTCCTCTACGTTTCTCTACAAAGAAATTAGAGAACGTTGTGAGAAAGATGTTATCTATCAGGATGATGTAGGAGGTTACCCGGCCGGGCATTTTGTTGTTCTCAGTGGGTATGATAGAGAAAATCGTATTGTAACTGTTGCTGATCCTTACAGACCTAACCCGATTTCATCAGAACAAACATATCCGATGAAGATGGACCGGTTGATTAATGCGATACTTCTGGGGATAATAACATATGATGCGAATCTATTGATTGTTGAACCTTTAGCGGGAAAAATAAAAAAATGAAAACACTGATTGTGGTAAATGAACCATCTGATTGGAGTTTTTCCATCCCCGAGGTTGAGGTTGTAAAGGCACGAAGCTACTTAACGGAAGCGATTTACAGCTCTATGAGACGTGTTCGTGTGATCAATCTCTGCAGATCCTATCGATACCAGAGCACCGGATACTACGTATCACTTCTGGCAAGGGCAAGGGGGCATCGTCCTCTTCCTGGAAGTATGGCACTGGAAGATATGAAATCGCAGGTCATTCTTCGTATTATATCCGAAGAGTTAAACGAATTAATGGTCCGATCTCTTGCGCACCTGCATGATGATAAATTTGAACTGTCTGTATATTTTGGGAAAACAGAAGATCCTCGATTAGAAAGGCTCGGGCGAAAGCTCTTTTCTTCCCTTGAGGCACCTCTTTTACGTGCACGATTTGTTAGAATTCGCAATGAATGGAAATTTCAGTCAATTGTTCCTATCTCTGCAAGTGTAATTCCTGATAAAGATCATGCATTTGTTGAAGACGCTGCGATATCATTTTTAAAAAAAACTCCAACTGCATTGCAGAAAAAGAAAATGCCTGTATACGATATGGCTATTCTGGTCAATCCGGATGAGAAGTATCCACCGTCGGACAAAAAAGCTCTTGCCAGATTTCGAAAAGCTGCTGAGTCGATGGGTATAGTTACAGAGTTTATTAATAAAGATGATTTCTCATGGATTCCTCATTATGATGCGCTATTTATAAGAGAGACAACGGCTGTCAATCATCACACATATCGTTTCGCGCGAAAAGCCGATGCTGAAGGACTTGTGGTTATAGATGATCCGGAGTCAATATTGCGCTGCACAAATAAAGTATATCTGGAAGAACTTTTGCGAAGAAATAAAATTCGCACACCGTCAACGGTGATTGCTCACAAGGATAATCTGGAAAAACTGGAAAAGGACCTGTCATTTCCAATGATATTGAAAATCCCGGATAGTTCCTTTTCTCAGGGAGTAATGAAGGTGGAGGATAGATTAGAGTTAAAAGAGGCCACCACAAAAATACTCGCGAAAACGGACCTGTTTATTGCTCAGAAATTCCTTTTCACTGATTACGATTGGCGAGTGGGAGTATTGAACAATGAAGTATTATATGTCTGTCGCTATCATATGGCACGAGATCACTGGCAGATCCAGGGGAAAGATGGCCGGGGTGGTGATACTTACGGTTCCGTGGATGCTGTGTCCATTGAAGAAGCTCCTCAGCATGTAATTGAAACAGCTAAAAAAGCTGCTGCCCTTATTGGGGATGGTTTCTATGGGGTTGATTTGAAAGAGTCTGGCGGTCATTGTTATGTGATCGAGGTAAATGATAATCCAAGTGTGGAAGTCGGATTTGAGGATGGATACGAGGGTGATAGATTGTATCAGAGAGTTATGGAAGTTTTTTTACAACGAATGACCGGTAAAGGTAAATCGCAGTGAATAAATGCAGCGACGATAACAATATGTACAGACTATTCGAGGCATATGGAATTGAGCTCGAATATATGATTGTAGACAAAGATACTCTGGATGTCAGACCTATCGCTGATACGATCTTGAAAGACTGGACCGGTCAGGTTGTATCGGAGGTGATCCGTGGTCCGGTAACATGGTCCAATGAGCTTGTGAATCATGTAATAGAGTTTAAGTGTACAACTCCTGTCAACGAACTGACAGGTCTTGCCGATGCCTTTCATGATAGTATTCGTGCAGCTTCTGTTCTGCTTGAGACTGAAGGAGGATTGCTTATGCCTGGTTCAATGCATCCCTGGATGAATCCTGCCCGTGAAACCGTTTTGTGGTCTCATGAAAATAATGAAATTTATAATACATATAATCGGATCTTTGATTGTAACAGACATGGATGGGCGAACTTGCAGAGTATGCATATCAATCTTTCATTTTGCGGTGACAGCGAGTTCAGAAAGCTCCATCAGGCGATTCGCCTGCTTTTACCATTGATCCCTGCAATTGCCTCTTCTTCGCCGGTTATGGATGGGCGAAAATCGGATCAATTGGATGGGAGATTGAATGTATATCGGCAAAACCAGATTCGTATTCCTGAAATTGCCGGAAAAATCATCCCTGAAGATGTAGATGGTTATGAAGAGTATGATAAGAAAATATACACTCCCATTCGCCAGGTAATCCGGAGTAGAGACCCGGAAGGAATTCTGGAAGATATATGGTTAAACTCCAGGGGAGCTATTGCAAGATTCGATCGGGGAAGTATTGAAATTCGTTTGATTGATATCCAGGAAAATCCATTCCAGGATCTGAGCATTGCATATGGAATCATTGAAGTTTTGAAATACATAGTATCATTTCATTCATGTGATTCTATTCAGCCGGACAGTGAATCTCTCTTAAATCTTCTTGTTCGTGTTGAAGAGAAGGGACGTGCGACTATTGTTGATGATGTGAATTATCTGCGGATGCTGGGTATTCAGGAGCAGAGTATTAGAACTGGCGATATCTGGATGTCACTTATTGAACATACAAGAGATGCCGGAGGATTTACTACCAATCCGGATTTACTGCAAGGATTACTTCGAATTCTGGATGAGGGATCACTCTCGGAGCGTATTCTTGGAGCTTTGAATGGAGACTTCAGCCACGTATCGCTCCATCGTGTTTATGGCGGGCTTATCAACTCTCTGGTTGAAGGAACAATGTTTAGGACATGAAATTCAGTCTGATCTCTCTAAGCTGCGAGCATGCCGGGAATCAGGTCCCATCCGAATACAGAAATCTTTTTGTGGGATGTAAGGAGATTCTTAACTCTCACAGGGCTATGGACTTTGGAGCGTATGATATAGCCCGTCATCTTTCTCAGCATTTCTCAATTCCGCTGCATTTCTCAAAGACTACACGATTGTTAATTGATTTGAATCGATCATTACATCACAGAAACCTATTTTCTGAAATATCAAGACAGTTATCGAATGAAAATAAAGAGTCGATTATTAAGAAATATTACAAACCTTATCGTGAGTCACTGAATAATGATCTGAATTTCGGTTTGAGTAAGCTGGACACAGGGATTACTGGATTCCATCTTTCGATTCATAGTTTTACACCGGAACTAAACGGCTTAACAAGGAAGGCTGATGTCGGAATACTGTATGATCCTTCCCGTCCTGAAGAGAGGTTATTTTCAAAACTCCTCGCAATAGAGTTGAAAAATAGGTTTAAGAATATTAGTGGTGAATTAATTGTCAGGAAGAATTATCCATATACCGGAAGAGCGGACGGATGCACATCTCATTTTCGTAGAATTATGAGCCAATATTATGCAGGTATCGAGCTGGAAATCAATCAAAAGTATTTACAGTGGA
>JBNKQE010000409.1:0-3827 GCA_050295715.1 Leptospirales bacterium | reverse complement strand
TTTCGACCGGAGGGTAAATTCGGCAAAGCGGTAAAATATTTCCTGAACGAGTATGAGAAGCTGATTACTTATATTGACCATCCTCATGTTCGACCCGACACCAATCTGGTTGAAAACGACATTCGTCCTTTCGCGGTCGGCAGGAAAAACTGGCTCTTTGCCGGAGCTGAAACAGGAGCAAGGGCTTCCGCAGGTATGTATACGCTGGTCCAGATTGCCAATCTTAACGGCTGGGATCCCTATCTTTTCCTCTATGACCTGTTCCTGAAGATCGAAAGCATCGATGGGCAGGTCGATCTTGTAAAATTTATTTCCAGCTACTCACCTGTCGTTGCTTAGACGCTTACATTGGAGTCCGCACATTACAAGGTCCATGGATGGGAACGGTGACGTATTCCAGGACCAGTTCCGAATTACTGTTTTGAAAATCTACCAGGCTATGACTGTTGGCGACTCTGTTATCCATGCGTTACTTCGTCTGGATGAGTCAATTTAAGTAAACAGTCTGGCATTTACACCGGTAAACGGATTAAAAAAGGGAGGAATGATCGTTTCAAAGTGGCATGGTTTTCCTGTAACGGGATGGATGAAATCAAGGGAGAAGGCGTGCAGGGCCATTCGTTTTTTGTAGGAGTCCTCAATACCATACTTTCGATCTCCGAGAATGGGAAGGCCGGCGTGTTCCAGTTGAACGCGAATCTGATGTTTGCGTCCCGTTAACAACTCCACTTCAAGGAGCGTATACTTCTTTGTCTCATTTTTTACAGAATACTTTGTTTGAGCCAGTTTTCCTTCGTCTTTATCCCGTGTTATATACACACGGTGGCTTCCCGCTTCAGCAATATAATCGGTCAGGGTGGCTTCTTTCTCTTCTGGCCTGCCGTGGACTACAGCCAGGTATCTTTTTTTTACAGAATCCCAGTTGTTCTGAAGCTTGAATTTTACCCGTTCGTTTTTGGCAAAAATAAGAATTCCCGAGGTCTCCCGGTCCAGTCGATGTACTATAAAGATCTTTGAACCTTTGCGAATCATTTTTACATATTCGCTGAGGATGGCATAGACTGTCTTTGATTTCTCTTTGTCTGTTCCTGCTGCCAGAAGTCCGGGCGGTTTGTCCACAATGATGATGTCACGGTCTTCGTAAAGAAGAACAATTCCCGCCGGGAGAATCCATTGTTTCTTATCTTTCTTGTTTTTTGCCAAAGTATTTGCTCAAATCACAGCATTTCTATCTCACCGATTCTGAAAAGCAAAAAATTCCGTCAAATATTTCGGGTTTGTCTCTGCCGTTTATAATATTTTCAGTATTCCGGTATATTAATATTCACAGTTCTCAACATAATCTTTTTACTGACTGAACATTTCCGGAGACCAGCTTATTTAGGAGTCGTCCCAAAACCCTCCATGGTGTTTGGGACGACGGACGCAATACGGAAAGCTTTGCTCCCAAATTGCTCACACCCTTGCTCAATTTCCAACGAAATTTCGCGGGTGGTAACACATCGTGTGTTGTAAGAGGCTGTTTTTGGACAGCCTCTTAATTATTTTGAAGCTGATATTTTTGTAATGTTTCTAAAGTGATTGTCTTATTATCATAAATATAAGGATTAACTCTATATCTATCTATAAGATTCTTAAGAATAAGACTCTTTCTCTTGACAGGATATATAGACAAATATCAATGTAATAAACATGCATTATGAAAAAGCCAGAACTTGATATTGAGATACTGGGCAGCGGATGTTTAAGCTGCAATAAACTGGTTGAGATAGCACATGATGCTCTCAAGCGGACCGGTCTGGATAATGTATCCAGAGTTACTAAAGTCGAAGATCTTCAGCGAATGATGGAACTGGGAGTTATGTCAACACCGGCCCTGGTTATAAATGATCGCCTGATCTCCTCCGGAAAGGTTTATAAGGTTGACGAGCTGGGAAAAATCTTTCTTGCAGAGGTATCAAAATGATCGAGTCATTCGCAACATTTGTGGTCTATGACCTTCTGGGGCTTTTGCCGGAATCCAGTTTGTCGGCAGCACTTCATTTCTTTATCTATGATACTGTTAAGATCTTTGCTCTTTTAATTGTTATAACTCATTTGATGGGTTTGGTTAACTCTTATTTCCCGGTAGAGCGAGTGCGGGATTTTTTACGGGATCGCAATCTTTTCGGGCTCCAATATTTTATCGCCTCTCTATTTGGAGCTGTCACACCCTTTTGCAGTTGTTCATCCATTCCTCTCTTTCTGGGTTTTTTACAGGGCGGGATTCCTCTGGGAATAACTTTTGCCTTTCTTATAACATCACCTCTGGTAAATGAGGTCGCTGTAGCCCTTTTTCTTGCTACTTTCGGGTGGAAAGTTACTCTTATTTATGCAGGCTCCGGGATTCTCCTCGGTACTTTTCTGGGAATAATACTCGGAAGATTTCGCCTGGAAAGGCTGCTGGAAGAGTGGGTTACAAAAATTCTGGAATCGAATGTATCTTCTGTTCAGGCAGAAAAGCGGCAGATGAATATTATGGATCGTCTGAAAGAGGCGTCGGCTGAAGCGCGAGATATCATAAAAGGGATAGCTCTTTACGTTTTTGTTGGGATAGGAGTGGGAGCAGCTCTGCATGGATATGTTCCGGAAAACTTTTTTGAACAGTACCTTCGAGGGGAGAATATCTATTCTGTTCCACTTGCTGTTATTCTTGCCGTTCCACTCTATTCCAATGCATCAGCCATTGTTCCTGTTATGCAGACACTGGTAGCGAAGGGGGTGCCGATAGGAACTGCTCTTGCATTTATGATGGCCACTGTTGGACTGTCATTTCCCGAAGCGATGATGCTAAAAAAAGCGATGAGTCCCAGGTTGCTGGGGATATACTTTGGAAGTGTTGCCTTTGCTATCATATTACTCGGTTATACGTTTAATGTAGTTCTAAAATGAATCTGTGAAAATACGATCGAATCAGTATAGATTAAAATATATATTTAAAAAAATAGCTTTTATTGTGAATAGATAATTATATAAATGAAGCGATATGTTTATATCTATCGATTGATTATTGAAAAAAGGATGTAGAAAAAATGAATATAAAAGTGCTTGGAGCAGGCTGCAAGAATTGCCAGAACCTTCTTCATATGGTGGAAGAAGTATTAAAAGAAGAAAAACTGGAAGCTGAAGTAGAGTATATAACCGACATGACAATCATTCCTCAATATGTTATGACGACTCCGGGGCTTGTTATCAATGGAAAAGTCGCACACCAGGGAAAACCTCTTCCCGATCAAAGCAGGGTAAAAGAACTGATAATGGAAGCGTTTAAATAGTCATTATTGCGACCTTAAAGGATCCAGGCGAAAAATATTAAAAGCTGGAATCCTTTAAGGTGCAATGCATATATACGTCGTGCAGGGTGGGGGTATTGCAGTCTATTAATGCTGTCCGGCCTGTTGAATCTGGGTTTCTTTGAATAATACGGGCTTTTCAACCTCTGTCTCTTCTTCCAGATGACTTACTGTTTTGAAGTGATTCATCACTTTAATAAATCTTATACGTCCAAAAATAAATGTCGCAACAGCCGCTGTGATGATTACATATCCTGCTGCCTGGAAAGCAAACTCTTCAAAAATCTTTATCATTGTTAGGCCTGTCGCAAGTAAGGCGAGAGAGGTTCGCCCGTAAGCCAGAAACGTGCGCTCTGTTGCGAGCACTGTTCTGTCGAGAGCTAACCAGTCGCGGAGAATGAAGTGTTTTTGTTCGAAGTTGTCGTAAGGTAAAAATTTCATAAGTGTTTTCTATTCACTGTGGAATGTATGAATCACATATTTTATATTTCGCTG
>JBNKQE010000408.1:0-3844 GCA_050295715.1 Leptospirales bacterium | reverse complement strand
ATCGGGTCAGCACGGTGCAGATCTATCGAAGCTTCGCAATGCATTTATGGCGCGCCTGAAAAAAGTCCAAAATCAAAATTTGACGGACTTGAAACCATTGTTGTACAGACTTAATTTGAGCATAAAAGGGATTGTTCCAGATGTGCCATTTATGAATTATGATCTCAACGAAAGAGCGATGTATGTATTATTTTCTAAGGCAAGATATATTCAAAGGCAAAAATATAATAGAAATTGCCGGACATAACGCCCAAACAGGAAAGCTCAATTGGGTTGCCGGGCGTCCTTTTCCTGAATCCCTTAGCGTCCAGGAGTTGGTTCTGGATTCACGGTATGGCCTGGATTTTCCGGATTTTTTTGACACAACCATTCCGGTTATGTCAAAAAAGCTTCTCACCTTCCTTGTGAACGCAGGCGTAAAAAACATGGATAGCTACAGTGTAATCTTGAACGATAGCGCGAAGAAGGTTCATGATTTCTTCGCAGTGAACGTGATTGGCTCTATTGATGGAGTGGATTTAGAGAAGTCCGAGTATCGCCTGCGATTTAATAAGCCCTATTTTACCGGTAAGGTTGTAATAGATGAAAGCAAAGTGAATGGGGCTCATTTATTCAGGCTGTTGCAGGGACCCGGTTTTATTGTCGTATCTCAGGAAATTGCGGAAGAAATCATGAAGCATGAATGGTCGGCGATCCTGTTACAACCAACGGAAGAATATAAAGGTGTTTAATAAATGGAATTCAACGATGAAAAGCAACTGGTTATCGATTTAGACAAAGACGGCTACGACCCTGTTATGCTACTCCAGCATCAGGATGTTCGTTCCCTGCGATTGAACAACATGAGCAAACAGATCACGCTTCCAGTGGAGCTGGTAGATTTTCCGGAATTAAAACATATTTATATTACAGGTAAGGATGATGGAGTTCTCTACGAACCACCGGAAAACCTGGAGAAACTCATAAATATTGAAAAGCTTACTCTCTGGTCGTTTTGTGACCTGGAAAAGCTTTCCCCCATGCCCCATATAAAGGCCTTTGACGTTGTTGTAAAAGATCCATTTGAAGATACCAGGACCATCTTTTCGGTAATGCCGCATTTGCAAAAGATGGAGATATGGGGTTCCCATTTAAAAAAGGGGCATCTTCCTGCGGAAATTGGAAATTTTTCAAACCTGGTATATCTGGAACTGGTCTCCTGTGGCTTAAAGGAACTGCCCGCTGAATTTGCACAACTCCAATCTCTTCGCAGGCTTTTTTTCCGTGGATTGCCCATGAAGAGTTTCCCGGAGGTGATTTCTCAATTGACCTGGTTGGAAGAGTTGCATTTCCAGCAACCCATCGTCTCTCTCCCCGACTCGTTTGCGAATTTAAAATCCCTTCGAATACTCAATTTTGTCGAGGCCTTCAATGACGGAACCATGACACCGGTGAACAAGTGGGAAAACAAGAAGGTCTATCTCCATCCCATCCCCGATGCAATTGGAAAGCTTCCTGCTCTGGAGGAGCTGGACCTCAGCATGTGTGGTGTTGTGAATCTCGATTTTCTCCAGGGAGCAACGCAACTGAAGAAATTCCGATCCAGATACAACGGACTGGAAAACTGTGATGGTTTTTCCGGTTTTAAGAATCTTGCCGAACTGGATCTGGAGAGTAGCGAAGTGCTGCAGGACCTTTCCGGACTGAAAGGACTTCCTGTTGAAAAACTGCGAATCAGAGACTGCGATGAGATTACATCGCTGGAGCCGATTCTTTCCCTTCCCAATTTGCTGTCACTGGATATCAGCGGATGTGATGAGCTTGAGGACCTTGAGCCCGTTTACCAGCATCCCACATTGAAAGAATTGAAAGCTTCCTCCGAACTCCTGGAAGCCTGGCAAAAGCGTGAGATCTTTCAATCTCTTTCCCCCATGGAACAGGTGCGTAAAGATCTGGAAAGCGATGCGATAGAAACCTTTGAATCGGCGATTGGGGCGTTGAAACTTTATGTGGATAAAAACTACCATGACCAGACCAATCCTCTGGCAGGTTTTTTTGATCAGGAAGCCGACAACTATGAGATCGTTCACCTGGAAGGTCTGGAAGAGGGGATGAAGAAACATCGGACGCAGCTCTCCGGAGAAACCCTGCTGCAACTGGTGGATCTATCGTTTCGTAATGCAGCAGAAGATAACTATCAGATTACAGTTATGGCCATCGAAGAGATCATCCGGCGAAAGGATGCCAGGGCTCAAAAGGGGGTCGTTGAAATTTTCTTGAATGCATGCGATTACTATGATTTTGGTCATCGATACTGGGAAAGCACGGTACTGGATCAGCTCTACGATCGTCTCTTTCCGGATTTTGAGACAGAAGCGATCATCTCCCTTTTGCAAAACGGACACGATGATATGATGAATCGCAATGGAGGTGATGGTGCAGATCAATGTTTTGTGCCAGCTTTTAATAAGGCTAAAAACGATGAAGAGTTGGAGACAATCACGAAGATCTTTTTTTTGTATCAGAGCGAAAATATCGAGTATCATGGCGCTGCCTATTTCGAGACTTTTCAAAATCAAATCCGGGAGGTTTTGCGCGGAAAACACCTGGAAATCTTTGAATCCTATTTGGAAAAAAGCAAGGAGGAGATGGAGTTCCATCGATTGCTTCAATCGGAAGAGCCCGCCGATGCAATTCAGTTGATTCACATGCTCGATACTCTGGAGGAGGAGCGGTTTCGCAGCACGGCACATGACATCATTCGCTCTGTTCTCTCCTGTGCGGATTTGCCGGAACCCGACTGGAGAAAAACGCTCGATTTCTATATGGCAAAGAATAGATGTCTCTATGACGTTACGGAGCTCGTTCAAAAATATCTCTATCCCTCCGGTGTGGGTGCTATCGTCTCCTTCTTCAAAAGCAGGAACGAATCGGAAAAGGAGTTTGTGATAGAAGTTTGTGAAAAGATATTGGAAACTCTAAATCTGGAGGGAGTCCCTCTGGAAGAGACAATGCCCCTGAGGGAGTATCTGGCCGAAGTCCAGAATCAAACTATTGTCGATGTCTACAATATGGAATTGATAGATCTGTATCGCAATATCAAAGGGATCCACAATGAGAAGAATGAATCCCGCCCGGGTTTGCTGCAAAGATTTCAAGAGGTATCTACCAGAGCGAAAGGCCCCCTCGACCTCGAAGGTCGTAGAAGAATCGATCTGGCTTTCGACTTCTATCTTCTGGCATCCTCTTCTGCCTGGGGTACACTGAAACGGATCTGCCGTGGACTCTATCCTCTCATCAAGCAAAGTCACATTATCCGGAGCATTCAATATCCGATCATGGCAGCGATCAAGACCGACGATCGGGACTTCTTTCATTGGCTACTGACTCTTTTGCCGAAGGATGAAACGGACCTGCTATTTGAAACGGAAGATCAGCTTCTGGTTTACAATATCGCCTGTGCCTATGCTCATTTCCGTGAAAAGGAATCCATGCTGAATTACATAAAGAAATCCATGGAGCTCGGTAAGACAAAAGAGCAATTTATGGATGATGAGGACTTTGCCTTTTATCGAGATGACGGGGAGTTCCTCCAGACTCTGGAGTCTACCGATTGACCTCCAGGGGCCGACCCCAATCTTGCCGGGAGCACGATTCATATTTATAAAGAGGAAGTTACGCCGCTCGAATATGCAAAAAGACTCACCGACGACTCCTCCTTTTATGACGATAGATCGGCCAGAAGAAAGGCCATCGTCTCACTATTGATTCGGTCCGGTGCGAAATAGAAAATCGTTTCTTTTTTTACACCTGAGATTGATTCGCCCTTCCTCAACGATTTAGGTTCTTTCGAATTCTAACTACA
>JBNKQE010000407.1:0-3853 GCA_050295715.1 Leptospirales bacterium | reverse complement strand
CCGGCAGTTATAAATACCATATCGGCGCCCTTGATTTTCTGAAGAATCTTATCGCGGTCTTCCTGAGCCGCTTTCTGCCCCATCTCAGGGTCGCCACCGGCTCCCATCCCGCGAGTGGTCCGATTGCCGATCTGAATTTTCTCATCGGCTTCGCTTTTCTTAAGAACCTGTTCATCTGTATTGATTACCATGAATTGAACACCGGCCAGTTCGGCATGGATCATTCGATTTACGGCGTTCATTCCTCCACCGCCTACTCCTACTACTTTTATAACAGTGGGTGATGTGCGTTCTTCTTCCAGTTGCAACATGGTAATCTCCTGACAATAAAACTTACTAAAATTATTAGGGCTATCTGCATAGCCGGTTATTCTATGGCTGCTACCGGAGACATATATTCTACAATTTTTCTCCAGTATTCAGCCAATTATCCAATCTCAAATGTAACCAATTATTTCGTATCTACAACCTATCGTGGTATTCAAATATTGATTCAAAACTGTACGCTTATAGATTATCACTCAGCCAGTTTTTTAAACGATCAAAAAAACCTGGACCACCGGTATCATTGACAGGTCTGACCGATGCATCCGGGGCAGCCATTCGTTTTCTGTAATGCAGCATACCCAGTGAGGTGGCAAATTCCGGTCCACTGACACGATCAATAAATCCTGAGATATCTGCAGGATATCCTGTAGAAACGTTCAGTCCCAACACTTCTTCAGCGAGAATAGTACTGCCTTCGATCAAACTTCCTCCGCCTGTCAGCACAACCCCGCCTGCCAGGTATTGCTTTCGTCCAGAACGAAGGAGCTCAGCATCCACCATTTCAAAAATCTCTTTCATCCTCGGTTCAATAATTTCAGCTATTTGACTGCGTAAAATCCATCGATTCGGCCGGCCATGTAACCCCTCAATCTCAATTTTTTCCGTAGGATCCACTCCGTCAATGCGGGCCCCGCCGTAAGTCTTTTTTATCATCTCCGCTCTATCAATGGGGAGCTTCAGTCCGATAGAGAGGTCCTGAGTAACGTGGATTCCACCCACAGGAATAATTGATGAAAAATATACTCCGCCGTCCTGATACATCATTATATCGATTATACCACCGCCGATATCAACAACGGCCGTTCCGAGATCCTTCTCTCCCTGTGAAAGAACAGCCTCTGCACTGGCAAGAGAACTCATAACGCCATCACCGATTCGGATTCCGGCACCGGCAAGAGCCTTTCTCAGGTTGGCCAGAGGAGTCATTCCTGCTGTGACGATATGCACATCAGCTTCCAGTCTTACGCCACTCATCCCTACAGGCTCTCGTATACCGGACTGATCGTCCACGGTAAACTCCCGCGACAGCACATGTATAATTTCCTGATCACCGGGCAATCGTATATTCTGCGCGCCCTCAATGACGCGATACACATCATCTTCACGAACAATTCGTTCCCGATTTGTAATCGCAACCACTCCTCTGGAGTTTTCACCACGGAGGTGCTTTCCGGTTATATTAACCATTGCTTCGTCAACAACGAGACCGCTCATTAATTCCGCTTCTCTGGCAGCGGTTACAATAGCCTGCACCGTTGACTCAATATTAACAATGACACCATTTTTAACACCGGTAGAGGGGGCCGACCCGACGCCGATAACCTCCAGGCTTCCATCATCGTGATCGCGCACGACAATAACCCTGATCAGGGATGAACCGATATCTATGGCACAGGAGTAATCTCTCATAATTCCGGTAGAAGGATTGCATCAGGACCACGCAGGTCGATCAATCCAGCCGAACCCTCTTTGTTTTCAAAATATGACAATGCTGCACGTAATCTCTTAAAACTATCTTCTGTCAAAGGACCTCTAATTTTCACGCGAATCTTTGATCCGGAAATATAGAGTATCATTTCATGTTTGTTGCTGAACCGGACCTCGGATATTCTTGAAAACAAAATCCGAAATTTACCTTTATTCTGCTGCCAGGACTCCATAAAATTCTCAAGATCAGAATCATCCACAACCCCATTTTTAACGGGAAAAGATCCCGCAAGCAATGGAACCTCCAGACACCTGACTGATGTGGTTGAGAGAACCCGTAAGTTTTCATCCACGTCAAATATTGAATCACCGGTCCTCACCACAGCAGCGCAATTCCCTCCTTCCAGGGAGAGTGTAACAACTCCTCTCGAATCCATTGATAGATCTACACTCTCAATGGAGGGTTGAGACTCCAGCCTGCTTTTTGCAAGGAATCGAATCTTATTATCCAGATACAATCCCGGCGATAAGCCTGAAATTTCTTTGACCTCGGCAACAGTAAGATAGTGATTGTTTTGAACGACTATCTCTTCTATGAGCCCCGGTCCACCGTCGGTTAACCAGACAATGGATATTCCGGCTGCTATCATTAATACAGAAAGCCCCAGCAAGACCTTCTGGAATTTGCTATTCATTAATAGCGGAATGCCGCTGTGTTCCACCCGGTCACTCCGTACATTTTTTTGCATTTTATTACGATTATAGCTTGTGTATTATGTCGCATAAATCATGCAATTAAAAAATTGGTTTTCTTTCGATAGAAGCATCACGTTATTTGTTTAGTTATATTTAAGAAGTCCCTTGCTCAATTTCCAAAGAAATTTCGCGGGTGGCAACACATCGTGTGTTGCAAGAGGCTGTTTTGGGACAGCCTCTAAATCTCAAAGTCCCATAACGGAGCGAATCCTATACGTAATATCTCCTGCTCCGAGACAGATAACGGTGTCGCCGGCTGTTGCTGATTCAAAGATTTTTTCAAAATTTTCAGCCGGTAGCATGGTGCACTTTGATCTGCTGGAGAAAGCATTCAAGATTGAGTTTGCATTTACCCCATCGATGGGATCTTCTCCTGCTGAAAACAATGGGAGTAAATAGACCCGGTCAGCCAGGTCAAGCTCTCTTGCAAACTCCCTGAAATGACGGGCCGTACGCGTATATCTGTGGGGCTGAAATACGGCAATAATTTTACCGCGTGTGGAGAATCGACCTTTCAGTGCAGAGATAACCGCATGGATCTCAGTTGGATGGTGACCGTAATCATCATAAACAGCCACACCATTTTTTTCTCCAAGATACTCTATGCGCCGCTCCACACCGGGGAATTCATTAAGTATTTTTACTGATTTTTCAAGAGAAAACTCTTCCCTGGTAAAGTAACCCCTTTCCGTTGCGGCCTGCATCAAACTGAGAAGTCCCAGAGCATTGGATGCAAAGTGCCTTCCAGGTAACCGAAGCCTCAAATGAGAACCCTGAATCTTCATTTCATCTGTCTGTTCCACGTAGGAGACATCTGATATGACACTCTTACCCTCACCGTATGTCTGTAAATCACCGGAAGTATCTGCCAGTTCTCTTAAAAACTGGTCTTCCCGGTTAACGACAACCAGATCTCCGCCCTTCGAAAACTCGACGAAGGCCTCTTTTAGCCTCTCTTCACTCCCGTAAAATTCAATATGATCGGAGTCCACATTCAGAATCAAGCGCAGATCGGCCCTGCTTTTCAAGAATGAACCATCTGACTCATCCGTTTCAAAAACGGCCACACGTCCGGATCCCTTTCGAACTCCCTCGGGTAAATAAGCCGGCCTTCCTCCCACTACTATATGTGGATCCAGACCTGATTGTAATAAAAGCCAGCCAAGCATGGATGAGGTGGAAGTCTTACCGTGCGTTCCCGCAATACCGATTTTGATTTTACAGGGATCTGTAAGCCGATTCAGCATCTCCATCCGATGAATCACTTCAATTTTACCCTCAGCCTCCAGTTTATGTGCTCTTTCAAGCTCCGAATGGGAGGAAGAGATGGCTGTAGAGTAGA
>JBNKQE010000406.1:0-3865 GCA_050295715.1 Leptospirales bacterium | reverse complement strand
TCCAATTCAGGAAGCTACACCGGAAATTCTTGGAAGAACAAATCCAACACTTCTGGATCTCGGGATTGCCATTTTTAGCGGCGCTGTAGCTGCTTTAAGTTCCGTTAGATCAAGCGGTGAAGAGATACTCGGGAAGGCGGGACCTGGTGCCGCTATTGGCGTAGCTTTAATGCCTCCCCTTTGCGTTGTGGGATTTGGAGTCGGAGTTGGTTTTGATCTGGATACCATGTGGGGCGCTTTTCTTCTATTTATTACAAACATGGTAGCAATCATACTTGTATCATCAATATTTTATTATTTTATTTATGTACCGTATAATATTCGCAGACTTGTCCAGATACTTTCAACAAAGCGACAGAAGATTGATCCTTTTTTCCGTCAGGTAAATAACATCGAAATATGGAAACATATTACTGACAATATGACTTCATGGAAACGATTTCTTTTTCCATTTATTCTTTTAATTGCGATTAGCTATCCTCTGTATTCATCACTGGCATTTCTTAAAATGAGGTCAGAACTCAGGAATCATATAGTTGAACATATTAACAAACTTGATGGAGTCAATATAATTCGCGGCACAGATCGTTTGAACTATGGTCGTGATCTCGTAAGCGGAACTATTATCTATTCATCATCCAGAACTCCTCCAGAAAATTTTGAAAGTAATCTAACTCATTCCATTGAAGATAAATTCAATGGATATAACGCATCCATATCCCTGGTCCGAGTAGCTGGCGAATCTGATATCTCAGCTCTTAAAGCCAGTACTGGCAATCGTCCTATAACACTTGAAACAACACCTTTAACACTGCATGATGCGGTAAGAAATCAACATGCTGCAGAACTTGCTCAACGTGCCAGAGACCTTATAATCGCCAGGTATCCGCAAAATGCTGGCTATGTTTCACAGATCCGCGTTGTATATTCTCCAGAGGGAATGGATCAGGTTATAATCGGTTATTATGGTGACCGTTTAAATAAAAGTGTAAAATTAACAATTGAAAATATGCTGGTTAAGGAACTTCGTGAGTTAAAGGGCCCTCTAAAAAGTGTGAATCTGAAGCAGGATGGTAAATTTATAGAAAATCAGTATTGCGGAAAGAATCGAGGAAATCTGGAAATAAAAAATACACTTACCCGACTATACAGAACTATGACATCTTACCCTGATATAAATCTGGAGTTGCATTTATCTGCACAAGCATATATGGTTCTCACTGAGATTTCTGGAGATGAATCACTTCTGGAGCGAGTCAACCTGGAAACATCGGATAACCCTTACTGTGATATTTCATACAGGATAAAATCCATAATTCACCCGTGAGTTCTACTAGAATCCTTTGCTTGCGAGACGACTTCAAGGACGTTCAAGCATCATTGCACTAGCTACTCCCCCATGGGCGCAGGCAGTTACAAGGACCCTGTTTACGTCGGCATGATCTCGCAAATCCATAGCCGCATTGGATATCAATCGTATCCCCGTTGCACCGAACGGATGTCCTATTGCAATAGAACCTCCGTTTTCATTGATCTTCCCCTGATCAAATTTAGATTTCCAATCATACCCTGTTCTCTTTTTGATCTCCTCAAGAGCGGAAAGTGCGGTCGCCGCAAAGGCTTCGTGTATTTCAACCATGTCCACATCATCCATTGAAACACCCAGATCTTCCAGAAGTCCCAACGTAGCTTCGGCTTGACCGAGACCCATATGATTTGGATGAACTCCTTTCATTCGCCAGCCGGTTAGTACAGCTTCTACTTTTAGACCAAGCTCTTTCGCTTTTTCGGCAGTCGTTACGATAAGTCCTGAAGCTCCGTCGGATCGAGGACAGGCATTAAATATTGTGACAGTAGGTCCATGTGTCTTTTCCAGGAAATCATTATATTTCACTTTGAAATCAGCAAATTTCATCTGTGGATTTTCAAACAGAAGCATTGCCCGTTCCATTCGAGATGGATTTTCAACAATTCCTTTGCGAAGTAAAACCGCCTCATCACCGGCCAGTGGTTTTCCTGACTCATCGTTCATTGAGATAATATGATCATTGTATTTCCCGTTTTGAGTGGCTTCATAAGCACGCCTGTAACTTTCGTAAGCAAAATCATCGCTTTGCTTACGCGACAACTCATAATTTTGCGCAAGTATTTCGGCAGTGACATGCATCCCGTATGAGGTTTCGCCATCACCCAGTCCCTCTTCGAGAGAGTCGCTTAGAACAACATCCTCCGGAAGGTTATCGGGGAGCAAAGCTTTCAATTTCTCCAGGGTAGCTGTTTTTTTATTATTGCGTGCGTTCTTGATTGAAAAAGGGATATGAGTCTGGGATTCTTCACCAAGAGCAAGGAAAAGCTCACCCTCACCAAGTACAATTCGCCTTGCTGCCTCAGCGATCGCCTCCAGTGAAGAGACACAATTATTGGCCACGGTAAGAGCTGGAGTCTCTACTGGAAGGTTAAGTAAATTTGCGATGACCCTTGCAGGATTGGGAGCCTGTGGGAAGCCCTCACCCACAATAACCCCGTCAATTTTTGCACTGTCAAGCCCTGAAGTGTTGATTATATCTTCCGCAACCAGTTTCCCCAGATGATGAGCCTGATACTCTCCAAGAGCTTTGCCTATTTGAGCAAAAGGTGTTCTTCGAATATTACACAGGACGATTTGCTTATCGAGTTTCATTGTATTAAGTTCCTCCGGGATCTTGTGATATATAAAATAACAATCCTTAACCAGAATTGGTTTACGGATGTGTTATTGGACGATTTTTAGCAAAGACTTCCTAACGATACTGGTTATACAATCCAGGAGAATCTCGTAAAAATTGACTGATTAACTTTTTGTGTCTCTCTACAAGCAAAATGATATGCTTTGTGCATCAGGCTGTACTTCCGAGATCCTCATAGTCACAGCTGGAACACCCGGTATACTTTCCTTTCTCTCTTGATGACTTTTCCAATAAAAGTTTTCCGCAGCGTGGACATAACTCACCGGTAGGTTTATCCCATGTTGAGAAATCACATTCAGGATAGTTGCTGCACCCGAAAAAAGGACGTCCGCGCTTGGTGGCTCTCTGAATCACGTCACCGGTCTCACAGGAGGGACATTTACCAAGAGGGATTGCCTTCGCATTTTTGCAATCAGGAAATCCCGAACACGCCAGGAAATATCCGTTCCTTCCTATTCGTTTCACCATGGGCATGCCGCATTTTTCGCATACTAGATCAGTAGGTTCATCCAGAATGTTTCGCATCTCATCCATATGCTCTACGGCATGTTCTACCGTTCCGATAAATGGTTTATAAAACTCAGCAAGCATTTGAACCCAGTCAAGATCAGCATGAGACACTCTATCAAGTTCATCTTCCATTTTCGCAGTAAAATTCACATCAACCAGCGTTGAGAAGTGCTTGTTCATGGTCTCATTCACCAGTTTACCCAGTTCTGTGGGTTTTAATGCCTTCTGGATACGAGTCACGTAATATCGCTTGAGAAGGGTTTGAATTGTGGGGGCATATGTTGAAGGCCGCCCCACTCCGCTCTCTTCCAGCACCTTAACCATTGATGCATCTGTAAATCTAGGCGGGGGTTGTGTAAAATGCTGTTCCGGGTGTGTAGACTTTAGTGTCAATTCATCGCCTTCGGACATTGCGGGAAGTATTGGAGCTTTCCCCTTTTTCTTCTTATCTTCCGGATTAAAAATAGCTGTAAAACCTGCAAATTTTACAACACGTCCAGTTGCCCGAAAAATATACTTTCCGGTTCCAATATCAACGGATGTGAAATCAGCTATTTCATCTGCCATTTGCGATGAAACAAATTTCTGCCAGATCATTGAATATAACTTCAACTGGTCTTTTGTGAGAT
>JBNKQE010000405.1:0-3892 GCA_050295715.1 Leptospirales bacterium | reverse complement strand
GACCGAACGAAATCAGCTGCAGGAAGATCTTAAAAAATCACACTCCCAAATTGAATCACTCACCAGGGAACTCCAGGATAAAACCGGAGACCTGAACAATCGCCTACAATCCATTACTGCAGAGAGAGATCGCCTTACAGATGAGCTCTCAACAATTCAGTCAAAACTGGAAGAGTCACTGGAGCAGCATGAACGTGATAATCAGAGTGCGAAAGAGAAAATCGAAAAACTTGAACTGGATCTTCTCACGAATGAAGAGAATACAGAAAAGACTATTCACAGTATTAAATCCGAAAACGAAATCATCGTCAATGAGTTAAAATCTGATTACGAAAAGACAATCGGTGAACTGAAAGACTCTCATGAAAAGACTGAAGCAGATCTAAAAGAGAGCAGCGAAAATACAATTGCCAGTTTAAGAAATGATCTGGAAAATACTATATACGGTCTGGAAGAAGAGCTCTCCCTCTATAAAAGTGAACTGGAAAAAACCCATTCCACAATCAATGAACAAAAAGAGCAAATTGAAGATAGTAGAAATCGATTGCGCACAGCCCTGACTCGTATGGGTGAATTTCAGGATAACCTGGAAAAGGTTACGGAAGAGAAAAATAATGCAATTTCCGACCTGGAAGGAACGCTGAACGATCTTCGTAAGGAATTCGAAAATACAAAAGGCAGGTTCAAAGAGCAGGAAGGTAACCTGAAGCAGGAGATCAAGGAACTCTATAACCGAATCTCAGAAATTGAATCACAAAAGGCCCGCCTTATCTCCGAATTTGAAGATAAGATTGCGGATTTCGAACTTACTCTGGAATCGAAAGAGGAAGAGAGAGTCAAAATTATTCATGAATTTGATCAGGAAAAAGAGAATTACAATACGATAATTTCCGAAAAGGACAGAGAGCTCGACGTCAAACAGAGTAAGATTGACTCCACGCAAAATTTACTGGATAACGAGAAGGTTCATTCCAATGATCTCCACTCCCGGCTGGACAATACGATAGAGTTGCTGGAACAGGAAAAAAGAACCTTCGCACAGGCTCGGGAGGACTGGGGTATCAAACGCCAGTCCCTGGAAGAAGAAAAACTCGCTCTTATAAAGAGCCATGAATCCCACGTTGCAGAAATCCATAAGAATATTGACCATCTCAATGAGACTATTAAATCTCTTGAGAATGACCTGGATAACAGACGGGAAAAGATTAACAATCTGGAAGGCGCCCGTCTGGCTCTACAGACTGATCTGGCATCCGCCCGCGAACGTATAAATCAAAAAGAGCAGGAGATCGTCGATAAAGGTTTAACGATTGAATCCATTCAAAACCAGAACATGGATCTTCAAAAAAACCTGGATGATCGAATTGCACGATTGGAGACGGCCACACAGAAAGAGAAGGACCTCCTTGATAAAATTAATGTTCTTACGGAACATGAACATGCCCTTGAAAGAAATAATGCCGATCTAATAGACGATCTTACAAAAAAGAATACATTTATAAATGAAACCCAGGAAAAGATAAAAGAACTCGAAGATATAATAAACAGTCTTAACCAGGAAGTCTCTGATCGAAAAAATGATATAAAAGAAAACAGGTCAAAAATTGAAGAGCTTCAGATCGATCTCAAAAAGACGATAGAGCGCGAAAAAGGCGCTCGAGAGGATAGTGCCATAATTACAGGCCTTGTCGATTCACTTGGAAATGTTGAAGGATTTCTTGAAAAGCTAAGACATGTAAAGGACCACTCCCCCACTTCAGAAACACCGCTGAGAATGATTGCTTACAGAATATACGATGAAGATAATCTTGAATACCAGGGAGGTTTCTGGAATAACATCGATCTTGGAGAATCCAATCACAATATCATTCCACTGTCGAGCACTGCATTTGGTGGACCACTGGCTTCCGGTAAACCTTCTCTTGTGGAGGATATTGAAAATGCGGATCTTCCTCACGATCTTCAGTTCCCTGGTGAAGATTACGGGAATCCTCCTGCCATTCAATCAGCTCTCATTCTACCTCTGATTGAGGCGGGAAAAGCATGTGGTGTCATTACATTCGGTATGAAAGAGAGAGGAGAATTTACAGACAGGATAATTCGCATACTGGACCAGATATCACCGCTGCTTGCGATTGCACTTCGTTTTGAAGAAATTTATAGAGAACACCTTGTTCGCTTCCAGCAAATGGAGAATGCGATGAAGGTTCATAAATACCTGGAAAGTAAGATTGTTAATGAATCAGAAATGATAAGAGAATTTAAAGAGGCCCTGCAAAAGGCAGAGGAAGATAAGGTCTCTATTCCTTCGGAACTTGATACACTTGTAAGTATGATGCCTCATGCTAATTCCGATAACTTCTCAGGTGAAGAGTTCAACCACTGGCTTGACCGCCTCTGTCGTGTTGCATCCGGTAAAATGGGGATAGAATATGACCTTACAGTCGCTCCCGATGCCATTGAGTCACTTGAAAAAAAACTGGAAGGGAGTTTCTCTCCACTATACTGGATCTCTCTGGAGAGTATGCTTAATATTATACAACACAGTCAGGCAACCAGACTCCAGATATTACTGGAAAACAATGATGGAAGTGTGCACTACTCCATAACCGACAATGGAGAAGGTCTCCTCCGAACTGCCGGAACCGAAAATCCTTCGAGAGGCGAAGGGCTTAAATCGATCCAGCACCTTGCCAGTTTTACCGGGGCAAACATGAACCTTGGAAGAGACGAAAAGGGTTACGGTTTATCCATCCAGTTAACCTGGAACTGATCGGATCCTGCACGGTGCACGGTTACAATAACGGGTATAATAACTGCGGGTGGATCAGGATCCATTGAAGTTGCACCTGTAGCTGAAGGATTCAATCCGGGTGATGATGCAGCAAGTTGCAGTGTATTGGAATCAACGATAGAAACGGCAGCACAAACCTGTAGCTGTACATTTAACGGGTTTAAATTATTCTGTAATTAACCGGATATTACACTTTTCCGTGTCTCCCAAACCTCATGAAATGATTATTCGAAAAGTAGAGACACGGATGTTCTTTTAACTACAGGCTTCTGAGATATATGGCGAGCAAACGCATATCTTTTGGGCTGCATGCACCCGTAGGTGGACATCTATGAGCCGCGCTTTTTATCAAGGTATTTAGATCATACCTTTTACCGATGCCAATAAAAGATGGTCCTCCACCGCCCTCTCCGTTTTGACCGTGACAGCTATAACAATGATATTTGGAACCCAGATAGAGTTCCTTTCCTTTCTGAACATCGTTAGCAAAAACATTATTTCCAGCGACAATAAATAGGACTATAGTAGCAAAACTAAGAATACTGGTTCGTTTCATGGTTTTTCCTTAAAAATATTTTAATCTCTAAATATATCGGAATTATAAGCGGTTTGACATTTGTCTTTTCTTTTATATTTATTTTCCAGAGTCAATGATCAGTATAATCCTGCTTTTCATATTTCCCGATCTGGATTAATAATTCATTAATCACACATGATATCGACTCCATGATTATGGGGATAACACAATTAGTTCGGAGGGATAACTCTTACTATTGCGGAAAAATATCCAAAAGGAATTTATGATTTAGAGATAATTGGATTAAAAAAAAAGAAGGTAACCATTCAGCCTGATGAGCAAGGTTTAACTTGATTAATAGGTCTTATCGGAAACAGGACAAAAGACAAGTAAAATGTATGGTTTATACAAAACACCAGTCCTGCAGAAGCAATACAATCCTCCGGCTAGTATGGTCGATTTTTTTGAATTTTCCGGGAATTTCAGAACTTTTCATACACTGCCTTTGTATGAAAGAACAAATTCGAGTGATTGGTGAGCCCTTCTCAAGCTCCCGTTCGACCCTGCTGATTCCAGGTTCC
>JBNKQE010000404.1:0-3924 GCA_050295715.1 Leptospirales bacterium | reverse complement strand
ACCACGGAAGCCACGGAAAAGGCGCTCATTATGATGCCCGTTGCTTTTCCTCGTCTCTCCGGCGGAAATACATCACCCACAATGGAGAGAGTTAAGGCTCCCATGATCCCGCCAAAACTCCCGGCTACAAGTCGAGCTAGAAGAAGCTGTTCGTAAGATCCCGAAATGGCACAAAGAAATGTGGATATAATAAAACCGGTAAAAATTGTAAGGATTACCTTTCGTCTGTCAAACTGATCGATAAAAAAAGATCCAATGAAACCAGCTATACTGGCACTGAATGTATATGCGGAAACCAGATAACCGAATTGTTCCGGATGAATATCAAAAACCCTCATAAACTGGGGTCCCAGTGGCATCATGATGACAAAATCAAGAATGTGGGCGAATTGCATAAATGACAGTGCAATCAGGATTTTCTTTTCACGAGCTGGATCTGTGAAGGTATTGGAGGCTTCCATTGGTCAAAGATCTAACCGGCTTCAATCTCTGCTATATTTATTTAGAGGCTGTCACAAAACAGCCTCTTGCAACACGATGTGTTGCCACCCGCGAATTCAGCCGGCTGAATATGTATTTGATCCATCATATATTTTTTTCAAATGATTACTGATACGGGACGTAGCAATAGAATAGCTCCTTCCGCCGGGAAATTTCTATGATCTCGCTGGACATTGTATTTCCGGATGTTGGTCTTTCGGGTATGAGCGGTGTTGACCTGGCGGGCCTGCTCAGCATTCAATAACCCGAGCAGGTAACCAATCTGAGCGGCGGAAATCATTTCGGCGTAGCTCTCCTGCCAGATCTTGCGTGCAAGCGCCTGGATCAGGAGGATATCGTCTATTACGATACTGGAAAAAGTCAGATGAAGATTCGTTTTCATTCGTAAATCATTTTGCGAGTCATGCCCCCATCGACAACAAAGTTGGATCCGGTTACGAATCCCTGTCTTTGATCCGTTAACCACTCCACAAGGGATGTTATATCCTCGGGGTGACCGGCGCGTCCAACGGGATGTTGAAGATGATCGGCCTGCGTAAGGGGGCTCAGCTTTATATCTTCGGGATCTCTGCTGTCGATCCATCCAGGGGAGATGCAGTTCACGCGAACATCGGGAGATAGAGAAATGGCCATGGCATGGGTCAGCGCCACAAGGCCACCCTTGGAAGCGGAGTAGGCTTCCGTATGCGGCTCGGACATGATAGCTCTTGTTGATGCAATATTTACAACGCAACCTTTCCCCATACGAAGATGCTTCTCCAGGTGAAATGTGAGAAGATAGGGAGCCGTTAGATTGACCGCCAGGGTATTCTCCCAGACCTCAAGGACTTTCAGGTGAGGCATGATAGGATTTGTAACCGCTGCGTTGTTTACCAGAAGATGGAGCGGATCATCATGATCCGGTAGATACTTGATCATTTCAATCAGGGCTTCGGATCTGGAAAGGTCAAAAACCACGGGGTAGAATTTACTCTCGCCGGAAGGGTAGCGTCGGGATTTATGCAGAAGCTCCTCGTCGATATCAATACCGGTAACATCCCAACCCAGTTCGAGAAAGCGACATGCGATATTATAACCAATACCGGCGGCCGCTCCCGTAATAATTGCACGCATTCGATCCATTTGCTTCCTGCCTTTTAATATATAAAGTAGACGGATTTTATTGGGATCTCAATGAGATGGAATGAGGGGAATTGCAGGGAGCCGGTAGTCACAGGAGATGGGCAGCTCCCGGCCGGAGAGGGCTCCCGCCGGGACCGGGCTATTCGCGACCAGGCCCTCGCGTCAGAAACAAAATGAAACAAGAGCAATGGTTTGCCGCGGGGCTGCCCTTCGGGCATCGCTTCTATCCCTGCTGCGATTGTGGAACACAGGTAGAATTGTAATTGCTGGACCAGGAAAGCGTTGAGCAGGAATGAATAAAACGTTTCCCTGGCAGAATTTCTATTAGAATCTTGATCTAAAGAACTTTCTGCCAGGGGAGAATATTTCAAAATCCCGGGTTCGATACATTCTTAAAGCTTGAAGGCCGTGAAAGATCCACCTGTATACGCATCTATACTTGATTTTGACACGTAGTGCGATGCGGTCTGCATCTCTGTAAAGAGAGCCTCCACATCGGCTACAGCCGGGTAAGAATCAGCAGGTTGAGGCGGAGTTTCTGAATCTATCTGTGCACGAAACTTAGAATCATCCGATGCATTTGGGTTAACATTGACGTTAAAAAATCCAGGATATGCCTGGAACCCTGAACCGCATATTTCTCTATCCGGAATAGGGGTCGCTCCAGTTGTCTGAAGTGAATGGATTGCCGTTGAGTAATTGGGGCTTGCTGTATTGGCAATAAAAGCAAGTGAATAGATGAATGTATTCGTTATAGAGCATGCACTTGTTGATACCGTTGATGCCATGGCCTCAAAGTTTATCTGGGACCCATCTGTGGATTGCTGCGCATATACCAGAGCTTTATCAACAACTTCACCTGCTGATAGAGAGTAGGTATTCCCGTCATTTCCAAGTCTACAGACCATCTCTCTTGGAAGTGTTCCGTTTGTCTGGCACTCCAGCATGGATCCACTTCTGACTGTTGCATCTTCCACCGTTGGATTCATGATTACATAGACCTGAGGTACTCCATCAGCGTTATCTGCCGGGTCATTGAAAAAGAACTCCAGAGCCTTTGTTGTCTTGCTTGAATCGGTCCATACCTCGAAACTGTACTGGTAGGTGGCCGTCTCCAGAGGGCCTGTTACAGAAGTGTTGAATGTCGGATCAAGCTTGAAGTAGTTTGTATCTCCTGCCTGCTCTATAACCGTTGTGACTTGAAATACACCGACATCGCGAAAGGCGTTGAGTGTATCGTTTACTCCATCTGTAATGCCCTTTATAAGGGATGCCACTCCACGCACACCCGACCAGTCGTAGGTGCTAACGGAGGTCAGAGCCATCAGGGGAGCAATGGAACCGATTTTTAGAGAGGTCAGGCTGCTGGAGCTGTTACCAATGCTCTTTTTCTGAATGGAAGTTGTGAAAAACAGTGTGGCTGCTATCACCGATGAAAGAAGAAGGGTCGTTTTTTTACTAAAATTCATAATGAAGTCTCCTGGATAAATAAGTTGCTTACTTCGCAACTCCATTGGGAATGGACAGCAGGTAGGTATTGGAGCTGTTGTTACTGGTAAGAGCCCATAGCAACAGAAGTCCACCAGCATCTACTCCATCATCTTTTGATTTACACGAAGAGAGTCCAGTCATACTCAGGATGACCATGGATGCGAGCACGGCAAAGGCGCTCTTTTTAATTAATCTTGAGATTCTCATTCTTTCCTCCTGACCACTCAATGGTAAAGAAAATTACCGATTCAAATGGATTCAGTTGTTAATGCTTTACTACTAATCGGAATTACCGGATATTCAGTAGATTTTCACTATGGATATTAAATGTTACTTTTCAAAATAATAACAAATGATTTAATCCTAATTTTCAAGTTTAAGACGAAAAAAAAGGGAAAATCCTGGTAGAAGATGTGTATTATATATGCCGGGGGAGGGTATCTGTTATATAAATTGTGACTTGTGTTAACTGTTTTTTATCAATCCCGGAAAACGATTCTTGAATTTTTCGACCTTTGGTCCAACGACCATCATGCAGTAGGGCTGGAATGGATTTTTATCAAAGTAGGATTGGTGGTAACTCTCTGCTTCGTAGAAGTTTGTAAATTTTTCTATTGCCGTTACGATTCTGTCGGAAAATCTATTTTCACTTTCCAGCTTTTGAATGTAATTGTAGGCCAGCTCTTTTTGATCCGGAGAATTATAGAAGATTACAGATCGGTATCTTGTTCCGTGATCGGCTCCTTGACGGTTGAGTGTTGTTGGATCGTGAATCGTAAAATATATATCGAGAATCTCTTCACTGCTTAT
>JBNKQE010000403.1:0-3955 GCA_050295715.1 Leptospirales bacterium | reverse complement strand
CGCTTTTTACTACGGCCCGGGGCCACCCCTGTTACCTTCGATCCCTGGCAGGGAAGGAACCACGAGTAGGCTGTAGAGTATTCTTAGTACGAGTTGAGTTTACACCCCCCTGATCACCCTTAGCTCATTTTTTAAATTTGGTCCAAACCTCTCTTCTAAAGTTCTAAGGCTGCGATCTGTTATATCCAATGCCCCATTGATCCCTTTATGCGTTAGATCGCTCATCCAATTATCATTATACAGATTTGTCCGAATATCCGGACAGTTTTGTTTCATTTTCACAGTGTTTTGTAATGCGCATTGCTGGCGGAGCTATATCAAAATGTTCTGCGTTCAAAGAACAAAATTCGAGTCCTTAATCTTCAGGATAATCAAACTCCAGTTCACGTTCCTTGCCGGTCTGGGTAAAATCATACCACTCTGCTACGGCTTTCTTAAAGATATGCAGTGGATAGATGGTGGCCAAAATTTCCCCTCACAGCACTTGCCCCACTCTCTGTGACATTTCCCTGATTATGAGCCAGATGTGATTAAAAAATCACGCAAAAACAAATAAGCACTTGCTTCACGCTGTTGTAATTTAGAAGCATGATCCATCTTTTCTAAAAAATCACGAATCACTATAATAAGTTCTTTGACCAGTAATGCCTCTTCCTTGACGACTGTTATCTGCTTTCCATAAGAAATTTCTATCCCGTCTGATACACGACGTATAATCAAATCAAAAGGTTCGTCTATAGTGTCAATGTTAACCTCATTCATTTGTTGAATTTTCGATAATCCTTTAGCTAATGCTTCCAAAAAGGTATCCAACATCAAATTATCATCTTCAATAAATCCTGTCTCACCGTTGAGAGTGATTCTTCCAAGTGGCATTTCTAATTCAATATAGCTTTCGTCATCAAGCTTCCAATCTAGATAAGGCATTATATATCCTCCTTTAGTATCTGATATGAATACTACGTAACTTATGCGCTTCATTTAAAACGGTTCGTATTCTCGTAGGGATCTCACCAATCTTTACTACCTTCTCAAACACCATTTGGGAAGAATCTGCTCTGTTTATCAAGTTTTCTCGTTTTACCAGACAGGATAATCTTTTCTCCATACTCCTTATTTAATTTTTGTCAGGTGCATTCAAGAACATTGTTCGAATAATTGCTCTATTAATAATCTCAGCTTCTCATTAAGGACAAGTTCTTGATTCTGGTTTACATTATATCCATTTTCTTCACATATATACAAATCATTCAAAGAACCCATTCCCCCAAAAAGTTCTTTTACCAAGTCGCAATATTTTATTTTTTTTTGATCAACAATTTGATCCCGTATACTTCGGAGTTTTTGATTCCAAAATGTTTCACCTACTGCATCAAGCAATTCATTAATCTGATTTATCGTATTAACTATATCTTCCATTGGTCTACCCTGCTCATCTTATTTAATAATCCAGTTTGATTTAATTCTGATGTTAAGAAAATATACTTGCTTTCCTCCACCGACAATCCCGCTCTCGGGACCGGCATATCCTTCATAATAAACAATCCCTTTCGGAATTTTTATTTTAACAATGTTTGTCGCCTTATTGCCCCATTTTGGATTCAGGGCATAATCTATCATTGACTGTAATGGACCGCTTGGCGGTGTTTTTGTCCAGAAAGGACCGAATTTCCCCGCATTCCCACCATAAACTCTGTATAAAATGGTATTGCCATCACTGACTACCTGTCTGTAAGTTCCACTCCTGAAAGTTTGTACGATATTAGCAGGCAATGGTCCTTTTCGCAACGGATTAAAAGTATTTCTTCCAATCTCCGTATCAATTGGTTCCCCCTTCCTTCTCTCAATCCTCCGCTTTACCCAGCCTCGTAGTCGCTCCTCGCCGATCCATCTCACAAATCGGCTCTTCTTCAACGAGGAAAATGCCTTCGACACTCCCCGTATCACGCCATATGTCGCTACTCCTTCAAGCAGACCCGCAAGTAAGACCGAGTTCCCTTTTGAACATTCCCGAGAGGCTTTGTCTAGCTTTTTTTTATCTCCACCGGAGTTCCACGCCAACTGCAAATATTTCCAGTAATGACTTCCCGCCTCCTTAACGGTTGATACGATATAAGCTGAAACCGCTACCATACCGATCACTTCGAGGATCGCCATCCCTATCTGCACTCCCAATACTGCTCCTGCTGCGGCACCCACTCCCGCTCCAAAGATCGCGCCAGCTATCGTCAATATTAACGTCGGGATTGCTATAGCAAGAGCGGATACCAACAGGATCGCGCCGAGACCGGATAGCAAAGCAAGGCCGTCCTCTTTTAGCCGACCTTTTAGATTCTTCAGGTTATATTTGCCCGATTCCTTTGCCGCATCTTTCAGGTACCCCAACCTCTGTGTTTTATTTTTTACCTGCTCAATTATTTTTGAGCCTTTATCCTTCAACGAATCAAGCACGCTTTAACTTCTCTGCTCTCCTTTCGCTTTCCTCTGTATTGATGACGATATCTCTTTCCCACATGGCTATAGGATTCTCAAATTAGGCATTGTCGACCTCGCTCTCTCCGTCCCAATTACATTCATCTCACAATTAAATTATTGATTCACTCGGTTATTAATTTAATTTCTTCTTCGCTTAACACGACTAAGGCGATAGTTTCTCCGGTTTGAGGGTCTGAAAACTCCACTTCAAATTTCCCATCAGGATATACTTCAATAATATACCCCTCATCTCCGTTTCTAATATTCTCATCAGCATAGTTATCCGTTTTTAATAATATTTTATCATACTGTTTCATTTCGCATATCCTGAAAATGGTGTATTTAATTTAATTGTTCCATCTGTTTGAATCATCCAGCCTGAATTTACATAGCGGATCTTGCCTTGGGCATTTCCTATCCCCTTCAATTTTATTACTATAGTAATTCTTTGTCCATACTGATCAGCCTTTCCCAAAGTGTAATTACCAGCTTTGTATTTTGCTGATCCCTGTTTTTCAAAAACCTTCACGAGCAAACCCGAATCTTTTTTTGCATACCCTAAATTCCGAAAAACATCAGCCTTTCCGTGCGATGCTCCTTCCTTGAAAATATATTCAGCAAATTTACTATGATTAACACTTGCCCGCTTCACTATCTTCGGAATCTGAAACCCCTTAACTTTAGCCCTTATACCAGCTGCAGAAAGTACGGCAAGCGAAATATGGCCGATCATCCTACAAAATGACTTTGACGATTCTATTAACTGTTTCGGCGAAGCATTCGGATTTGCAGCCAGCTTCCACCAATGCATTCCTTCTTTCACCGCACTCACGGTCTCCATGGCCACAAATGTTCCCAGAATACCTATCATCAATGTCTGAAGTGCCACTGCAGCCACTTTCGTCAACATAGTCGGCTCAGGAACCGCTGCAAGCGCCGCTATTCCGGCTTCGGCAAGAATTAAGGCGGTCGCAACTCCTACAACCTCCAACCAATGATCCTTTATATGTTCCCACGCTTCTCCAAGAATCTCGGGAGCATAGGTTACGGATTGTTTGATACTATCATATACCTGATCTGCTATTTTTAGCTTTTCGGATAGGCTTGTTTCTTTCTGGTCTCCTTTCGCCTTTCTCTGTATCTTCCGTGTTATTCCACCCTGATTCTGTGCTACATGGGCCATCTCGTGGGCAAAAAGGTGTTCCCCCTCCTTCGTTCCGGGACGGTATTGATCCCTGCCAAATACGATATCTTTACCTGTCGTAAATGCTCTGGCATTGATGGAGTCCGCCGCTTCCTCGGCTGCTGTTCCTGTATGAATTCTCACTTCCCCTAAAGTTCGCCCTAACTTTTGCTCAAAGCTGTTCTTCTGCGCTTCCGGAAGGGGAGTGCCTCTCTCCTGTAGCGCAGTCTCAACTTTTGTCTGTTGTTTCGTGTTGAGCGTTGTTCCTTCTGTGGCTCCCGATGCCTGTATGAGTAT
>JBNKQE010000402.1:0-3955 GCA_050295715.1 Leptospirales bacterium | reverse complement strand
GGATAAATAAAATAGAGTTTAAGATTTTTTGAGTAGTAATATCCTCTATCACTTATTGTAATACCCGTGAACAATATTGATTCTTTTCTAATTTGTTCGAGTTCTTCGTTTGAAACAGGACCTGATATTTTGAGATATTCCTTTGGTTTTAGTATTTTACCATTTGGATATTGTTTAGATAAATACCAAACTCCATTTTCATAGTTTAATTGTCCTTTCCCACCCTCCCATCAGAAAACCTGCCTGAAATTACCAATCTGACATAAAAAGCCGATATTTCTCATACACCCTCAATTCGGGAATCAACTTTCGACGTAAACAGGAATAAGAAATATGGGAAATTAAAGAAGTTCTATTCAAGCGAAAAGGAATTTGAAGAAAAAATCCACCGTTCTCTGAAACTCATAGCATGTCCTCATTGCAGGAAGATAGGCTGGCTCATACTCCACGGATTTCTTGTCAGTCTTATATCCGGAAAAATAAGGGGACACCGTATATTCTGTTCCGACAGAGGAAATAAAAAAGGGTGCGGAAAAACTTTTTCTCTCTACTTGAGCGATGTTCTGCCGGGAAGGGATATCTCATCACACCAACTCTGGGATTTCCTCTCCCTCATACTTACCGGAACCGATAAACTTACTTCCTTCAGAAAATGTGGAGCAAGGGGAAGCCTATCCACAGCCTACCGTATATTCCGCCTGTTCATCCATAACCAGACTCATATAAGAACCAAACTTCACAGAATCCTCAAGCCTCCCGATACAGTTTTTTCAAAGCCCTTTTTACAAACCATTTCACACCTGAAAAATCTGTCTTCGGAGGATTGCCCCATAAGCACTTTTCAATACCTGTTCCAGACTCCTTTCATAAAGGAAAAAGCCATTCCCGCACCTCTTCTATAATCGGATTCTTTACGGCTCTTCCCAACTTTTTATCAATTGATATTCAGTACCCGGCATTTCATAAAAACAACAACACGATTTCGGTCATGGATTTTTTTTCCCTTCCATCTGTAAGGTCTGAGAATCAAAGAACTGGAGGAAAACAAGATGAAGAACCCGTCAAGCTACCTCAAAATCAGAGTTCTGGCTGCCATTGACTATGCCGAAGGGAAAACCCACAACGCGAAGATCAAAAACGTGGCAAATCAGACATTTATCGATGAAGAGGGTAATCCGAGGAAGTTCACGTGGAGAACTATTTCCACATGGTTTTACCGCTATAAAAACCGGGGAGTCACCGGACTGGATGTCAAACAGAGGTCCGATAAGGGCATCGTGAGAAAAGTCACTCCCGAGGAACTTCTGGAGGCAATAAACACGGTCACTCCCCGGTTCCACGGAAAGTCCCATACGAAGATGGACATTTTCAGAGAGTGCATAAAGGACGGTCTGATGACCAAAGACCAGCTGTCCCAGACCAAGTTCTACCGCCTGATCAGGGACTACGATCTTCTCGACGACAAGCCGGAAAACCAACCCAAAATGAGAAAGGCTTTTTCAATGCAGTATGCCAATGACCTCTGGCAGGCCGACACCATGTTCGGTCCCTATGTCGACGAAGGGGGAAAAAAGATCCAGGCGAAGTTGATCGCCTTTATCGACGATGCTTCCCGCGTGATCTGCCATGCAAGGTTCTATCTCACAGATACGGCTTACGATCTGGTCGACGCCTTCCGGTCGGCTATTTACAAAAGAGGGGTACCCAAACAGCTGTACGTTGATAACGGCGCAAGTTACAGCTCCCTGGAGTTGAAAAACGTCTGCGACAGGATAGGATGTATCCTCCGCTTCACGCCTGTGCGCGATGCTGCAGCCAAGGGAAAAATCGAGCGGTTCTTCCACACCGTGAGAATGCAGTTCACATCCAGGATTCTGGATCTGTCCTCTCTCGACGCGCTCAACAAACAGCTTGTCCGCTATGTGGAGGATGAGTACAACGACAGGGTTCATTCCGCCATAGCCATGAAGCCCATCGATCGTTTTGCTCTGGACAGTAAAAGGATCAATTTCCTGAGTCCCTGCGAAGAAAATGATGAACTTTTCTACGCCGAAATAGAGAGGAGCGTCAGCAACGACAATACTTTCAGAAATAACAACAAGCGTTATGAAACACCGGTGAATCTGGCGAAAAAGAAGGTCCAGCTCCGCTTTGACAGACGGTCTCCCGATAAGCTGATCGTCTACTACAAGGGTCAGCGCATGGGCAAAGCCAGACCACTCAATCAGATAGACAATGGAAACAGATTTTCTCATAAAGGAGGCAGAGCATGATCAGGTCCTATTTCGGATTGGAAACCAATCCCTTCTCTACCGAGGAGGTAGACCTCCTCCAGCATCAGCAGGAGGTCTACGACATACTGGAAGTTCATTCCTCTCAGGGCGGACTCTGTCTACTCATGGGCGATCCGGGAACCGGCAAGTCAGTGATCAAGGAGGCTGTCCGGGAAGGTGCTCCCAAACGAACCACCGTGATTACTGTGGCCAGAACACTGCACACTTACACCAATACACTCAAGATTCTCTGCCAGGCCACAGGGGTCGACTTCGCCGGGACACATTTCGCCTGTGAGAAGCGCCTTATCGAGGAAGCCTATAACCTCAAAAGGACGGGAAACAGGCTGATTATTATCATCGATGACGCCCATCTACTGGAGATGCAGACATTGAGACGTATCAGATTGCTTCTGGAAGATTTCCCCAAGAACTACAATCTGATTCTCGTTGGTCAGCCTGAATTGCTTTTTTCCATGAATCTGAAGGCCAATGACGATATCAAATCCCGGGTGACCTATTCGGTCATCATGAAGAGGCTGAATCCCGATCAGATGGCCGAGTTCATCACGGCCCAGCTGGACAGGTGTGGACTGGGGCACAATACCTTTACAGAAGAGGCGGTCCATCTGATCATACGGTCATCCGACGGGATTCTGCGCAGGGCGAGAAATCTCTGTCTGGGCAGTATGCTCGAAGCGGTCAGAGTTCAGAAGAAGACTGTTGATCTCGATTTGGTCAACCGCGTCCTGATTCAACCCCACTGGAGAAGCGAAAATGACTATAAAGATATCGGTTGAATTGCTCCGAAAGCTAGTGTTTCAGTCGGCCGATCTGATCGGACCCGCTACTGTTCAGTTCGTCAAGCTTCTTGATGATTCGGGAATTCTCATCGATATCGACTGGGAAACTCTGGCTCAGTTACTCACGTCTCCCTACCATCCCGATCAGATTGAGGATATCTGTTTCAGGGCTATGAAATGGGGGTTCAGGGATTTATCGAAACTTGTCAGGGGGATCGAAGGAGGAGAAAAAGAAGGTTTATAAGTGAATAATCCCCGATCTGTCAGATTCGGGGATTATTTTCTTTTCATTTTACCAAATTGATATCGTAGAAATTTTTGTTGCAACATCTTGGGAATCGGCTAATTCTAAACCAATTTTCGGGAAATTTAATTTGGGAAAAATTGCGACGAGAAATTGGTAAGGGACACCCACCGTAAACACCGGAAGTTCCGCTCAGGCCAACCGTTCTTATCATACAAAATATCTGTTATGAAATAGGCCTTCGCCGACAGAATACGACGTTATAGTCAGCTGGATTTTTCCAAATTCGGCTACTCTTTTCAAACTCGACCAGCGGCCGATAACGCTGCATTCTGTCGACTTCCTCATCCTCAGTGTGAAAGATTAATTGAGGTTGAAATCAAAACATTTGAAGCCATTGAGAGAATGCACTCATTTTTTTTCTTGATGTTTTCTTCCAGTATCTCTTTGAATATGTAAGAGTTTGATTTCCACCAGATTTTTCTAAATCAAATTCTATCATCATCGTTATTTCATCAACGTCTTCAACATCTAAAATTAATCTAACTAAATCATTATTTAATGCAACATATAACTCATCGTCAACTTCAAACTTCTGTCGGATTCCTGAATCTAACAAATCTATTTTTTCCTTA
>JBNKQE010000401.1:0-3956 GCA_050295715.1 Leptospirales bacterium | reverse complement strand
GCCAGCATTGTCTGGAAGGTCAATTAATTGGGTCCAGAGGAATCCGCCATCCGTTGATATGTAAACCATCAGTTTATCATAAGGGCATACATTTCCTGAACCACACTCTCCATCGAGATAATAGTCGAAGCTTAAAAGATTCCCTGCTATAAAAGCAGGAGAGTCCAGGTTGCCGGTATTGGCAACTCCTGTGTTGTATGTTGCTGCGGGATCCATTCCGGTCGGATCATTTGCATATCGAACTGAGTTTGTGCCAGTAGACGATCTGACAGAAGATATATGCCAGAGTCCAGTGGTTGTAAAAGAACCAATACCGCTTTCAAAATCCTGGAGGGGGTTTCCCGGAGGAGCAGTTGTTGTAACCTGTACACCTGTTGTGCCAGAAATTGCCGGGCTTAATTTAATATATACAAGTCCTGACTGCGAAGCAGTAAAATACTGAGCTGATGTATATCCGGAGTTAATGTTTACAAATATCGGATTTCCATTGGCATCATAAGCGCTCGCTGTTATATTTGCTGTGTATGTTGCACTACCATCGACTGAATCATCCCAGTATATAGCATATGTAGTGCCGGCAACTGCGTTAACTGTTACATATTCAATAGAATTGACTGTAAAGGGAAAGTAACCTCCATCGACAGTGACCGATCCAGGAAGAGGGGAGGGAGGCCAGGTATTCGTATTCGTTACGCTTACGGTTCCAGCGGGAATACCATCCCAGAGAGGATCAAGACTTGTGAGAGATCCTATATCCACAGAGTAGGTCTGATCGGCAGAGTCTGCATCACTTACACCGGTTACTGTAACCCACTGGGTGGAACTCCAGTTTGCCGCTGTAAAGGTTACTGTGACAGGTTCTCCGTTTACAACTCCCTCGGTTGTGTCGAGACTCTGAATCGGTCCGACCGTTACATCGGACGAGGGGGAGCCGCTTAAAATCAGACCAAAGCTTGTTCCACCGCCACTCTCCGTTGTAGTCAGACCTGTAGCTCCAATTGGAATAACCATGGCCGATTCATTGTCTGTATTATAAACCGTTAAATTTTCAGGATCAATACTACTGTAAGCCGAATCAGTTGTAGTAGGAACGGGAATATCAATAGTTACAGTTTTTGTGCCATCAATAACACTATCATTTACACCGGTAATGGTCAATCTTTGAGCAGTATTCCAGTTTGCCGGTGTGAATGTGAGGGTCGAGGGAGAAACCGTAACCTCTACTGTGTCAGAGCTAACAATGGGACCAATCGTTACATTCGCTGATGGTTTCGTTGTCAGGTAAAATCCTGGAGTAACGCTAATTCCTGATTCTGATACAACGAGTCCTGTCGTTACATCATTTAGTATCGCCGGTTTTGCTCCGTTTTCCAGTAATCCGGCAAGCAGTGAGATTTGAGTGCCTTTCTCCGGAAAAGAGTTTGAACAAGAAAATAACAGAATCAAGAAAAGTGGAATGATAACTATGTATTTTAGAGTTTCAATTTCGAATGAAGTAAATGAGTTCATGGTTTTAAATGGACGGTTAAGCATATTGATATTGATGAAATAAAATATTACGTTCCTTATATAATATAAAATAATTAACGAATTTGCACACGTAAATTGTTCTATATTCAGGGGTGTCGATGTGGAAATGTTAATATTATTACATTGGGGATAGTTACTTTGGTCTATTGTTGGTTTTGTAATGGTATAGTCTGAATTTCTTTGTCTGGCGAACATCAGGAATCAGGAATTATTTTCGCAACTGCAAATCAGTTTACTCACGGTTAATCGAGAATGTTTAAGCCTGAATCTCATACCTCCTCGGAGATATATTTATTATATCTTCAGCAGCCATGCTTGTAACCATTTTGTGGGCCGTCCCCTGGAAAGCACCATTGCTCTGGGCATGGTGATTGCCGCAATCCCTGTTTGCTTTGTATGGAACAAGTTTATCAATCTGTATGGAAAAGATCTTTCACCATAGCCGGTCGATGACCTGTTCGATGAGGGCTACGAAGCCGAAGTCGTCCAAAGAGAGATGAAAAAGGTCGAATCGGCTTTGCACTGAACCGATTCAGTCGAATCTGGATCTGGGGCGCCTTACTCTGGAACCGGGGCATTATTCTCAGCTTCGCATGAAACTTGGAGACGGCAATTATATCACAGTGAATGAGGGTGAGGGTGAAGTGATCCGGCCCTTGAAAACAGCTTCAGCCAGGCAATCGGGTGTAAAAATCAAGTATGACTTTGAGATACCGGCTACCGGTAACTATGCACTTACGCTGGACTTTGATGCCTCCAGATTCATTGAAATAGAGCGGGATCGACACTGTCATCATAAAGAAGAAAAGCTATGACATCGATATTGACCGGAGCAGGTTCACCGTTGATGGTGGAACCTTTCCCGAAGGGGAGTTTGTATTTCCTGAAAAATCAGTGGCCCTTGTTTATAAGTATGATGCGGCAGCTCTGAAAAAGACAGGCTGACCACCGATTTTGAAGTTATATGATACTTCTAACAAATAGAAGTTGCTTTAGTTTGTGAATATAAGAGGGAAAATATGCTCCGATAAGAATACAAATCCCCTTTGTTCAACTTCTCATTCTCCTGACATAATTGCAAGTCATGATTGAAAGCGAAATAGCACTGAATTTATAAAGTATTTGTTATTTATAATCAGTGTTCTCTTTAATCTATTTTTCAGTCATCGTTTACAATTATTACACCATTTACTCCGGGAGCTGGTGCTTGGGCTGTAGCTAATATGTAAAAAAGCCTGTAATCACCGGCACCCATTGGTCCACCGCTTGTATTTATTGCTTCCACACGGTTTAATACATTTAGGTCTGAGCCAGTTATCAGAGATCTAAAATCATATACCGTATAGGGATCGTTTGCTCCATCATTGATGAAACCTGCTCCCATGCTCAAAGTTTCATCTTTGCCACTGACCAGATCATATGCATAGGTGTAAAAAGATGGATCGCCATTTCCTGCATAATTCCATCTAAAATAACACACCTGACCATTCGGAGCATTGACAATACGACATGGTCCATTATAAATTGTTGGATTTGTATAATCTGTTGAACATGTACAGACATTTGATACTATGTAAAGACGCGTATCTATTGATGTTGATGTTTCATATTCTTTAAGATACAAATATCTAAAATCATTCAACAACATGGGGGTTGTAAATAATTGTGAATTATGAATACCATCCTTACTGGAATCTGTAATAGGAGCTGGATCTAAAAGCGTCGGTGTAGTAGTGGATGATGTATCCGTCGTGGTTAAATAGGGATCCACTTTACTATTGATATCACCTGTATAAAGATCAACGTCCAATCCATCTGGCATCAAAATTAAGTAGTCAGAGTCCGGTGTTGTATTCGGTATCTCCATATGAGCAAGATTACAGTCTGTATCAGGCGGTGTCGTTACACGACAATACGAACCCATTATTATAGATGGGTTCGTCACAGTTCCACAGAAACAATCGCTGCCAACCATTGTAATTGTAAAATCAGATCCTGTTCCCGCTGTATCATACACACCAATGATCCTGTAGTCACCTGCGGTCATATCATTAATATTATTTGAATTCAAGAAATCAAATTCAAGCAGGGGGGCTTTCGAGCATCGGTCCCAACCGGTTGCTGCATCAGGGGTTACAGGATCACAAACAGCCGATGGAAATGTGGATGCCGAACCATCATCGTTTATATTACCGAGATATAGGTCCGTATTGCCAGTCGTTGTTATGAGCTGCAGATCGGGATCTACATGGGTATTTCCTTCAATTATGTAGTAACATGCTCCTCCGGCAGGTGTTGTATCGCTTATCGGTGTGTCAAGGGAAAGCGGCTGCGCACAGGTGAGTGTCGAAGGACATCCTGTAGGACAGCATTGTATATTAATATTACTAACATTGACACCGGAAATAGTCCCAGTCGAGTTGGAT
>JBNKQE010000400.1:2500-3970 GCA_050295715.1 Leptospirales bacterium | reverse complement strand
ATAATAAAATAAACGATAGAAAAGACCGGATGTGAATAATCCGGGGACAGGGGATTGTGAATGACAGGGTGGACACTTAGAGTAAATATTTTATTTATATCGATCCGTTTGCTAATAGGTGGCGGACTGCATGCCGAGGATCTACCCTTTCAGGGAATCAGTCATAAGAATATAAAGCTGAACTATGATAAGAAACTGCCGCCATCCTATAAAGAAGCCTCTTCCAAAGTAATCAAAGGGGTGGATATAATCAGAAGTGAGCTGGATAATCCGGAACAAAGAATAGTTCCTGTTTTCTGGATCGTATCCAGCAGAAAATCCATGAGAGCGGTTCTCATCAACAGCCTGGGACTTACTGAGGATGGAGAGATCGATCTGGCTCTTTCGAGCGGGATGTACAGGTCGGTTAGTACGGTTGTGCTTGAAGTCAAAGAAGATACGCCTCCGTCCTGGATAAACCTGATGCTGTTGACCGAATATGCCCGGGGAGTCCTCGATGAAGTGGCACCAGCGGCGAAAAGTTTTAGAATTGGCTGGTTCTACTCCGGATACTCCACATACCTTGGATGGAAGGCTGACGGTATTATTGAGAGCCGTCCTGAAAAAGAGTACCACAGGACATTTGTGAATTATTACAGATTTTCTTTTTTCCCGGATCGGGTAGTCGATTTGTCCAGGCTGGAGTCAAAATCCGATTGGACCGGTCATCTTCTGGAAGATCCTCTACAGGTCTATTCTCAGGCAGCGTTGAGCTTTTATTATATAGTAAAAAAATTCGGGGACAGGGCCCCTCTGGATATCTTGAAGAATTACAATGATGCCCGGGTCTTTGAAAAAGTCTTTCTGGACGTCACAGGTACATCCTTAACAACATTCGAGAGCGAATTAAAAGAGAAGTTTCTGGTGGAAGAGGGGAAGTAGTAAACTCAGTCGAATGCATGTAACACAGGGCGATACCTGCATACATTCGTATGCAGGTCCGGGCTCTCTATCGCGGGGCCCCGCCGGGAAAAAGTCCGGAAGTCTGACTGTTGACTGCAAAACCCGGCACCCCTGCTCCTATCGATCCCTATCGCATTCAATGCCACGTGCTATCCGGTAAGTGCAGTGAGCAACCGGAGTTGCTATGTGGAAGTGCTATATTGGGAGGAAAACGCGACTGCAGTGATCCTCCGAAAAGGTATAGTTGCATTTTTTCTATTAGAGCAGGTTGAAAAGGCCAAAACGGGATTTACGAATGAAAAGCATATTTGTTACAGGAACTTCCACCGGAGTAGGGAAGACAGTCGTAAGTGCTGTTATAATGAAGATCCTGCAGGGTTACGGAATACGCTACTGGAAGCCTGTCCAAACGGGGTTTCCGCCGGATAGCGATACAAAGACCGTTGCCTCTCTGGCCGGACTCGATCCCTCACTGATTATTCCACCCTATCGTGTATACAAAGATCCTCTGAGCCCACACCGTGCAGC
>JBNKQE010000399.1:0-3972 GCA_050295715.1 Leptospirales bacterium | reverse complement strand
CTTCCATAGGCCGGCCTGACGCCTTCTCCACCTTCTCCACCTTTCAATCCATATGAACAAAGGTGGGTTTCAGCAATTGCCGAATTTTGCTTTCCAGAACCGATTCCGGGGATTTTCCAATGACCCTGTCCACTATTTTTCCGTTCCGCATGAAATAGATCAGGGGGATGGCGCGGATACCGTATTTTTTCATTATGGCTGGCCATCCATCAGGGCGTTCTGTAAATTCAGGATTGAAGCCATAGCGAATAGAATCGGTTCGATTTAAATCGGATATTTTTTCAAGTTTCCACCTGTCCGCAATTCCTCTATTTATACCGATGGCATATGTATTATTAAAACCCAGTCCAAAGAGAATCTCCATTTTTCCTTTAATTTGAGGGTTCCTGTTGAGTGAAGAAATTGTTTGATTGCCCTTTGTTCGAAGGATCACTCGTTCAATAGTCCCTGTGTATTCGGGATAGAGATCTATCTCTCCATTCTCCAGGGCCCTGTAGCAGATCATTGTTCCGCCCATCCCGAACTTTCGTATCACATGACGTCCATGATTTTCAAGGAGGAGTGCAAACATTTCCGCCAGTATATAGTTTTCATTAAAAACCTTTGATCCTATTTTTACAGGGGGAAGATTTGAATGGTTATCATTTTTACAGCTCTGTGTGGATAAAAGTATAAGAACAACCAGAAACATCAGAAGCGAAGATTTAATCATCCTGTTTCCATATTCTACAGATTTTAATGTAAAAAAAATACCCATCGATTTTAACTTAATTTGAAGCTGATGGTTTCCATAAGGCTGTGTTTAAAAAATTTCCCAGAAAATCCTCTCCCCGGTAATGCTTGAGTGATGATGGAGTTTCTTTCGCAATAATTCGTCCCTGGTGAATGACGGCAACCATATCACCCAGGCGGAAAGCTTCCTGTATATCGTGAGTTATTAAAATAACCGTATTATCAGTTTTTGAAAAAACCTGCAAAAACCACTCATGAATCTCTGACCTGGTAACAGGGTCCAGAGCACTGAAAGCTTCATCCAACAGGAGAACAGGCGGATCAAGCATCATGGCACGACAGAGTCCAACTCTTTGCATCTCTCCTCCGCTGAGCTCATGGGGATATAATTTTCGATATGAGACCGGTAATTTCATAAGATCCAGAAGCTTATGGAGGCGATCTTCAATCTTTCGCCTGTCCCATTTTTCCAGTTTTGCTATCAGGGTTATGTTCTTTTCAACGTTCATGTGTGGGAAAAGTCCTGTGCCCTGCAATGCATACCCCATTCGTCTTCTCTCTTGCTCGATTTGTGTGTAGTCCAGTGGTCTGCCCTGGAATATTATCTGACCTTTTATCGGTCGCAGCATTCCATTCATAAGCTTGAGCAGTGTGGTTTTTCCACTTCCACTGGGACCGACTATGCAGAGTGTATTTCCATGATCTATGCGAAGATTAATATCAAAAACACCGCGGCCATTACCATAGTCGAGAGTTATATCCGCGCATTCAAGCGGATAGGATGAACCGCCTGTGTCAGGCTGCATCCTTTCGTCCCACAACCCTGTATGTTGAAATAGTCCTGCTGATTCCCTTAACGCGAACCATTGGCTGCTTCTCAAATTCAAAAACGTTTTTAACAGTATCGTATGTCTCGGATGTAATAAGTATGTCAGAGTTGAAGTGCTTGTTCAGGTTCTGTATTCGCGATGCCAGGTTCACCGACTTTCCTATTACAGTGTATTCCATCCGTTTTTCCGAACCAATATTACCTGCAACGACTTCTCCGGAATGGATTCCTATGCCAAACCGAATTGCCTCTTTACCCTCAAGAGCCCGCCTGTCATTGAGGTGCGCTAAAATCTCTCTCATTTTTACAGCGGCAGATACTGCTCTGATTTCGTCATCTTCTCCCTGGACGGGGACTCCAAATACAGCCATGATTTCGTCTCCAACAAATTTATCCAGTGTTCCTCCGAATTCAAATATAACATCTATCATCAGAGACAAATATTCATTGAGGAAGTGAACAACCTCTTCCGCCTGCATTCCTTCACTAATTCTTGTGAAATCGCGAATGTCGCAAAACAGAATAGTCGCATGCCTTTTTTCACCCGTAAGTGTTAGACCATCTTCTAATATTTGATCAGCAACCTGTGTTGTAACATATCTGGAAAAGACGTCTTTGACCATAATTTTTTCTTTTCGCTCTCTTTCAAAACTGAGTTCTTTATCAATAGACTCTGTAACAAGCCCATGGTAACCTTTTGCAATATATACGGATACGAGGGAAAAAGCGGCCATAAATAGAATGCGTAAACCGGCATTTGCCAGGCTTATTTTTTCTGTAGTGAAAGATTCGGTAATGGAACCGGTTTCAACCGAGCCGGAAGTAATTGCTTGCAGGACAATTGTAACATACAGGCCTACACTGAGAAGTCCTGCTGTGATCGTAAGACGGGTAGAAAATCGCATGGCAGCCAGTGCGATCCACAGGAAATAGAGTAAAAAGGCTACTGTTTTGAACGAGCGAAATGTACCGAAAGATTGAAGGGCAACTGAAAGTATTAAAATATCAAGCGTTGTTGATATATATTTTATTTGTGGATAATAACCTTTGATTTTCAGGAACACAAGGAGAAAAATACTGTAAATTAAACTGAGAATCCCACCTGCCATACCGGCAATAAAGGAGTGTTCCGGAACTTCACTTCGGACACCGATAATGGCGCCAATGTAAAGTAAGGAGATCCCGAATCGGGCATAATTAACAAGTCCTTCGCTTCGGGCTTCCTCTCTCCGAAATATTCGTATTACATTATTTTGATTTGTATTATCTTCATTTTTCCACATTGGAATCCTCTGGGATTTATCTTATTTGAATATAGCAAAATTATGGGAACAGGAATAATCTTCACAATAACCGATGAAAAAGAATTTATATTAAATTAAGGATAAATATAAATTAATAAACATTTGTGTCTAAGTATTTACAATAATGCTTTTTTTGTCAATATATGTAGATCTGGCAATGGTCTAAAATAATGGGTTATCGCAAAATATCTTTCACAGTGGCGATATGAATAAATTCGAATTGTGGAAGGTATTCAATTTATTATAAGACCTGATGTTGTATGAAAAGATTTCCTGATCGTTCAGGGTCTAATTTGAGGTTTCATTGAATATCCATAGTATTCTAATATAACTCAGTTAAAGCAGGTTAACGTGTCTATTCGAATATCTGCTAATCAGTGATTTTAGAACAGATGTTTCGATTTCGACATGAAATATGAAATGTATTTTCGTGATAAGGTATTGATTCAGATTTTGTTGTGGTATAGAGAAATAACCATAAGCTACTTATGCTTCGAAAATTTGCCGTGCCAATCTGAATAGTTCTTCTGTGGGATCTACCAGCCCTCTTTTTCGCGAGCCATCCCGGACTGTTTTGAGTTTTCGGTATACTTCGAGCCTGGCACTCTCCCGGTCTTCTCCCTTCCACTGGTCAACATGTGAAAGTATGGCTTTTGATCGAAAGAGGTCCAGTGAATGGCCGGAACTCAATTGTTCCCAGTTTCCGGATTGTTTTATTACAAGTTTTTCTGCCAGCAGTCCGATTACCCCAATTTTTTGAAGACGCAGCCAGAGCTCGTAGTCTTCACAGACTGGATAGGCGGGATCAAACCAGCCTGAAGAATCAACAGCATCTCTTTTGAGGATCACTGCACTGGGAGAGATCATACAGTTTGCAAGTGATTCCGGTATCATTCTTCCGGAGGAGGGAATCAGTTTTGCAGGCTGAGAAAGAATTCTTCCGTTTTTTTGCCAGACCTCCAGTGTTTGACAACCTATAAGGTGAGGTCTTCTGGAGAGATATTGCAGTTGTCTTTCAAGCTTATTTTTGAGCCATAAATCATCAGAATCCAGAAAAGAGATGAGGGGAGTGTCAAGGCGTTGCATGGCATGGTTTCGTGCCAGAGC
>JBNKQE010000398.1:0-4005 GCA_050295715.1 Leptospirales bacterium | reverse complement strand
CTTTCACGGACGCACCAACATAAGAGCTGGTATCGACTATCTGAATACACTGATTCTGGAGATGCCGGATATTCGTAAGGTTACTCTTTCTTACAATGCAGGTCCAAACGCTGTAAGGCGCGGAGTCTTCCATGAAAGTTACTGGATAAAAATTCTAAATAATTATAGAGAACTGCAAAACCGCGAAGCGTCGATTTCATCAATTAGCAATAAACAAATGCTCGCCGAAGTCCGGTAAAAAAAATATAGACTGCCCGGGGAATCCTGACGTTCAGTGTAATGATGGTCTCGTACCGAAATCATCGTGAGCATCCCCCGGGAAACAGATTTTCTAAAATAGACTGTCAAAATTATCTTCCCGACAAGAGAGACTTCCCTCGTCTTCTCAATAACCTTTTCTCCAACGTATCTGTTTTCGCAGAAATCGGGCCTGTTACTGTCTCTAAATCTATTCTGCTCATTTCATTTTTATTATTTTCCGGATGTGCAACACCGGGAAAACGCCCCACCTTACTATGGAATGAAAGAGTAGCCGTTGTAAAAGCTGATTTTGAAGATAAGTCTGTAACAGACAAATTTCCACAATTGAAGCGTATTGTCGACGAACAGAATCAGCCTACTGAATATTTTCAGACAAATCCCGATCATCTTAATTTATTAATATCGGAGGGATTTTCCAGGGTTAAGTCACCCTCTTTTGATCAGATTGATACGACAATTCATAAGCGAAGAGCCAGAAATGACCTGCAGGGATTATGGCATGGTTACAAAGATGAAATCATTACTGAAAAAATTCTGAGATGGATGGCCCGCGAATTCCCGGAATATGCGCGTCTTTATCAGATAGGAACCAGCCTGAAAGGACGCCCCATTTACGCACTGCGCATCAGTGATAATCCGAATGTGGATGAAGATGAGCCGTCCATACTTTTCAATGGCTCACATCACGGGAATGAGCCTCTGACAATAGATTATGTTCTTGATACAGCTTTAATATTACTTGCATCAACTGTTGATAAAGAGAGTCTTGCGAAGAAATTACCCGACTCGGTCAAAAAATATTCCAATAAAAACAAAGATAAATTTAGAAAGTATGTAAATGAATTTGAAAGCTGGTTTGTCCCTGTCGTAAACCCGGATGGCCTTTATAATTTCTGGAATCTATCCGCCAACTCAGGAAGAAAGAATGGAAGGGATACATATCAGATCGGAAAATTCAACGATATGGATGGAGTGGACCTCAATCGTAACTACCCTTTTTTCTGGAATTCAGGGAAACGGTTCTCTTCGAGCTCCAGCCCCGGAAACGTATTCTACAGGGGAAAGTCACCCGGTTCGGAAGTAGAGACACAAACAATGATGTCCTTTGCGAGAAAGGAACGGTTTTCCGTCTCTCTATCCTATCACTGCTTTGCCACAAAGGTTCTGGTTCCTTACACGGCGGATGGAGCGAGAACTCCTGTTCCCTCAGTATCATGGCAGCTGGGAAAAATACTTGCTTCGCTTGGAAGGAGTTACAGAGCTGATAAAGATTACATAGCAGCACGAAATCTGTATCCTGTTGACGGTACAGATCAGGACTGGCTATTCCATGAGATTGGAACCCAGGCGTTTATTGTTGAGGGGTCCTACCATACCCCCGAATATCGGAACAACGGCTTACGAAGCATACATGGATTACGTGATTTAAGCCTTGGAGTATACTCGTTCTATGAAGAAACGCCAGTCGTCAGAGTCAAAGTCTCATCCGCTCATTCAAAATCAATTGAAGCCCGAATCATCCCTCATGACCGTGTATTTATGGAAAACGAGATACGAACCACTCATCCGGTACATGGATCCATTGACATTTTTCTCCCCCGTCCGGGTAGAATAACTTTTACTGTCAGCGCCTCCGGATATACTGATAAAACTGTTACGACTGATTGTGATGAGGGATTGTGTATTTTACCCATAACCCTTACCAGGAAAAAATAAGTATTTCTAATGAAATTACGCACATGGTGAACTGTCCGGCAGCTCCCTATTTTATCAATTTGCGATATGAGCCTCCGTTATATTCTCCAGAGGGATTCAAATCCTGTTCTTTTTCTTTGACTTAAATCGTGGGTTAATTACTATTACACTATGATACATCCAAGATTGGTCCACCCGGATTTACCCGATGATCTTTTTACTCAATTCTCAAATGCCGGCGAGATTGCTGTTGACTGTGAAATGATGGGGCTCAATCCGAACAGGGACAGATTATGCCTGGTTCAATTATATGCGGAGGGAAATCCTTCTGTCATTGTAAAAATTGATGAAAATCAAACACCGGTAAATCTGAAAACTCTGATGGAGAACAAGGAGATCCTAAAAGTTTTTCATTACGCACCAATTGATACTCTATTTTTGGATGTTCGCCTGGGAATCAAGGTTGCGAATATATTCTGCACAAAAATTGCCTCCAAGTTAGCGCGAACCTATACGGAACGCCATGGCCTCAAAGAACTTGTCCGAGAGTTTACGGGGGAGGTAATGGATAAGACGAATCAGTCATCGGACTGGGGACAAAAAGAGCTCTCACCGGACCAGCTAAAATATGCAGCCAATGATGTTGTATATCTATTCCAGATTAAAAGAAAGCTGGAAGTTATGATTCAGCGGGAAGGACGTTCTGAGCTTGCCGATCGTATTTTCAAGTTCCTTGAAACCAGAAGAGAACTGGATCGTCTGGGTTATGGAGACATATACGAGTTCTAAGCATTTGTGTGAACCAGTTCTCGAACTATGCGATCAATATAACCATCGTCATGTACTGTTTTAACATCGATTTCCGGCAACAATGCTTTCCGCTGCTGCATTTCAGTGATTAGCGCACTGGCTTTATCCGCAATATCTCCGCGAGTTTTTTCGTGATTCATCGCAATAGATGACAATTTGAATGCTACATCATCATTTCCTTCCGATTCTGCAATTCTGGCCAGTCCAAGAAGCGACTCAAGAACTCCCAGAATAATTTCTGCGTCACGAGATCTCGTCAATGCAATCAAATAGGATGAACGCGCCATCTCTCGCTCACCTAGCATAAAATGCACTTCACCAATTCGGTTGAGCATTCCAATCACGCCCCATTCATCTCCAGCTTCCCGATATAGCCCAAGGCTTTTTGAAAATTCTTCCAGGGCCTGATTAAAATTACTTTTCTTGAATTCAACGGATCCAAGTTCTCCTCTTGTTTCCGCCTGCCCCCTGCGATCCTGCAGGTTCTCTTTTATTTCGAGACTCTCCTGCAGCATTTTGCTTGCCTCGTCCGGACGATTGAGCGCCAGATTCACACGGCCAAGACCATCCAGGGCAAGAGCATACCCTCTTCGATCTTCTGTTCGACGATAAATCTCAAGACTCTCATTGAGAATCTCTCGAGATGATTCAAAGTCGCCAAGTCTTAAATGAGTTACAGCTAGGCTTCGAAGGACCTCAGACATTCCCCAGTCATTTTCGCTTCTTATGTACAGGGAGAGAGCCTTTTCCAGATATCCTCTGGATTTTACAAGATCGCCCTTCAGTCTCTGCAGCACACCCAGTGAACAGTATGTTTCTGCTAACTCTGCGGGCAATCCATCGTCGAGAAGTTTCTCCATCGCCTTCTCAAAATTATTCTCTGCATTTTCAAAATCTCCTCTTCGCATTTTGTAAAGAGCATTTCTTGAATACAGTATCCCTATCAGTCGCTTTCTGGCATGTGAAGGCGATTTACTATTTGTTAACAATGACGCAAGAGAGGATGCCATAGCCTCTTCACCTTCTCTTACCCATCCGCGAATTTCATAAAAGCGAAAGAGACTATCCAGAGATCGACTTATTGCAACTTCGTCTGCAGTTCGTACAGCAGTCTCCCACGACTTCCTTATATTGGCAACCTGGTTCTCAAATTCATCCAGGACCTCTCGCTGCCTTCTCGACGTCATATCACGAGAACGCTCTGCCATAAAATTTACAAAGTATTCCATGTGCAGGCGA
>JBNKQE010000397.1:0-4014 GCA_050295715.1 Leptospirales bacterium | reverse complement strand
TACGTGGTGAGTAGTTACTTACAATTTAAACAATGATGTGTAAAATATGCAGGCTGAAGAGTATGGACTGACTGCTATTGGAAGAGTGAAAAACATAGAGTCTTTTAGTTTAAAGAGCGGATTTATATGTATCAGCACACCCGGAAAAATGTCTCGTCCCATCGGGAGACTTTAAAAAGAAAATACAGAAAGCATCTACTTATTGGGTTTCTCATTCTATTTGGTTTTCTTATGCAACCCGTTGCAGATGGTTTCCCGGACAATCACTGGGGGTTTTTATCCTCCCATGGTATGGCCATTGCCGTAAATTCATTTGATGATAATACTATTCACATGCGTCACGGTAAATTTCTCAAAAATGAGAAAATTCAATCCATGAGTTACAATCGGTTTTCGTTCTTTCCATTCTGGACTATCAAGCAGGTTGTTAAATTAGCACAGGGTGTTTTTAAAAATGAGATCTATTATGCACGCTTATTAATGATCCTCTACTATTCAATTTCGCTTTTTATATTATATATAATTGTATATAGCGAGGGTTTTGATGCATATCGAGCGGCATTTGTATTGATCCTTGCCAGCAGTACATACTTTTTTCGAATGTATGATGATATGATCTTTGTTGATATTCCTACTCTCGCAGGAATGAGCCTGGCTGGTCTGAGTATATTCTACAGTCGTAAGGGAAATACAAATTCTGTAGTTCTTATTCTAATGTCTATCGTCTCTTCCCTGCTGGTCTGGGTAGGTGTATTTGTATATCTGGTGTATGGCCTACAGGAGTTATCACAGGTATTATTAAAAAAGAACACTTATACAAAAGAGTATTCGTATTTCTTCAGGTCTATTGGTCTTCTCTTTTTCTCGGGACTGACTGTGGCGGTTATTTTACTAATACAGTTCTATTTTGAATGGAAACAATGGAATCGTGAATTAACGCAGATGCCATCATTTAATAGTATGATGTTTCGCCTGGGTGCTCAGGATCAAAGTGCTTATGAGCAATTCTCTTCCTATCTGGACTGGATACCGTTTCTTAAGTTGCAATCAGGACGAGTCGTCACTCTTATAGTTCCTTTTTCATCCTGGCTGGGGAAGCCGGTTTTGTCCCTCTTTCAGTTCTTTCCTGATAATATGATGTTAAATCTTTTCGTGATATTTGCAGTCTCCTATTTTGTGTATCTGGGAATTCGAAAAATGCAACATGTAGAATCTCGAATGGCATTGGAAGCTCTCACTTTTAGCGGAGTTTTGTGGGTTGTTGTAATGAAAAACCACACAACCTTTCATGATTTTACATCAATCTTTCTGGCGGGAATTCCCATTCTTTTCTATTTTGGAGTATATAATTATATTGACAATGTATTGCGGAAAAAGGAGCGATTAAAAATCGCATTGCTGTTCCTGTTGCTTACCGTATCGATCATTGATATGCAGAGGTTCAGGCGCTTCAAACTTAGTATGGTTGGCGTTTCTTCGCTTGTTACGGAAGAGATGCAATCTTTAACGAAAATACTGAATCGTTACTCCGGGAATGCTCCTATCAACTGCCAGGTTGATCTTTCAGTTGATGATCATGTTGGCTGGCACGGACCGGCATATTATCTTCGTAACTGCATATTTGTAGAAACAATACAAAATGCATCCTTTATTATTCAACCGGCAGAAAAAACCATGGAAAATCCGGAGGATACAGTTTTGTATAAAGGACGTCATATATCACTTTATAGAACCGTTCTACATTAGATTGTTAGCCGCTTGAGAAGTCATTTCCTGTCACTATTGTGAGATACTGATTAAATGTCATAACTCACGTTTCATATTAGACAATAAGCCCTGGATTAACATAAGCAGGAGTGATGAGTTTAAATCAAAGTTGCTATGTTTCCCGGCGGGGGGACCCGTTTCCCGGACGAAGTATCCGGGTAAACGGGTTGTATTGAGTCGGTGCTTACTAAAAGCACTCTTCTATCATTCTGCTGCCAGAATTCGCTCTGAAAAATACGCCACGAGCTCATCAATATTTATACGATTTTGTTTTGTTGTGTCCCGATCGCGAACGGTTACTGTTCCGTTCTCTTTTGTATCATAGTCTACAGTAATACAGTAGGGAGTGCCAAGCTCATCCTGTCTGTAATATCGTTTTCCTATGGAGCCTGTTGCGTCGTATTCCACCGGGAAGAGTCTGCTGAGTTTTTTATGAATATCACGGGCAATATCAGGGAGTCCGTCTTTTTTCTGTAATGGAAAAATTCCCACTTTAACAGGGGCAACCCGGGGATGGAGGTGGAGAACGGTTCTTTGTTCTTTTGTTCCCTCATTTTCAACTTCATACGCATCAGCAAGAATGGCCAGGAACAATCTATTCAGTCCCAGTGCCGGTTCTACGACATAGGGCAGGTATTTCTCATTTTTTTCCTGATCAAAATACTCCAGGTTCTTCTTGCTGGATTCGGCGTGCCTTGTCAGGTCATAGTTTGTTCGAGAGGCAATCCCCCAGAGTTCTCCCCAGCCAAAGGGAAACTTGAACTCGATGTCTACTGTGTTATCGGAATAGAAGCTCAACTCCTCGGGATCGTGTTTTCGAACCTTCAGGTTATCTTCTTTCAGTCCAAGGCTGAAGAGCCACTTTGTGCAGAATTCAACCCAGTAATCAAACCATTCGGTCTGTGTGCCGGGTGCGCAAAAGAATTCCATCTCCATCTGTTCAAACTCTCTTGTTCGAAAGACAAACTGTCTGGCAATGATTTCATTCCTGAAGCTTTTTCCGATTTGAGCGATACCAAACGGGACTTTTACCCGGCATGTATCTGCGACATTCTTAAAATTTATGAAAATACCCTGCGCCGTTTCGGGACGAAGGAAGACTTCCATATCCGAACCGGAAACGGAGCCCATTCTTGTAGAAAACATAAGATTGAACTGCCGTGGCGGTGTGAATTCTCCTGTCGCTCCGCATGAGGGGCAGGGAAGCTCTTCCTTTTTCTCTTCGAATATAGCTGTCATCTGTTCCAGATTCAGATTTCGACCATAATCTCCCAGCTTCTCTTCCAGATACTGGTCAGCCCTTACTCGCGCCCGGCACTTTTTACAGTCAATCATAGGGTCATTGAATGATCCAATATGCCCGCTGGCCTCCCAGACGCGCGGATGCAGCATTATCGAGCTATCGAGACCAACTATATCCTCTCTTTCAGAAACAAATGCTCTCCACCACTCGTTTTTTAGATTACGCATTAGCTCAACACCGTATGGGCCGTAATCAAAGGTATTGGAAAGTCCCCCGTAGATCTCAGAACCTGGATAAACAAATCCCCTTCTTTTAGCCAGAGCTGTAATATCTTTCAGTGTGTCTTCTTCTGGCTGCACATTTTTCTTCTTTTTATCCTGGCTCATATCCACCACCCGAGCGATTTTTTTTGACAGAAGTTCATTGCCCCTGCATTACTGCAAGATAATAAGGTTTTATGAAACAGAAACCTGGGGGCTTGACATGTCAGATATTGAGTGGACCTCAAAATACAGTGTTCATGTAGAAAAGATGGATGAGCATCACAGAATTCTATTTGAAATTATTAATGATGTTCTTGAGTCATTGCAGGGGAAAATGGGCCCATCAACGTTAAAAGAGATACTCGAACGTCTTGTGGCGTTTACAGAGTTTCATTTCAAAGAAGAAGAAGAAATGATGGAAGTGAATCAGTATCCTCATCTGGCCGAGCACAGGAAAGAACATCGAATCTTTGAAAAGATGGTAAGAGAAATTAACGAACAGTTCGAAGAGGGAGAGACAGATGTTTCCCTGCAGGTTCTGGATCTTACTGTCAGCTGGTTAAAAAATCATATTATAGGAGTGGATACTAAATACTCATCTTTTATGAATGATAAAGGTATATATTGAATGTTCTTGAGTATATACTTTTCTTTGTGTCAGGGGATTCTAGAAGACGATATGCAAATAAGTCTTATATAGTGAGAGACGGATAACCAGCGGAGACACCTGTAAAATTATCG
>JBNKQE010000396.1:0-4024 GCA_050295715.1 Leptospirales bacterium | reverse complement strand
ACAAAGCCTGAACTTCAGGGTCACAATGAAACCGTATTTATAATTATTTCTCTTGAAAGAAATGAAGGGTCTGTATTCATGATTGGAAGATGGCAGATCGTGATACAGCGATCCATCAGCTTAAAAAAAAAATCATAAATGAGCGGGGCAATCCCGTATTTAAGGACTGACCAATACTCATGTTGATCCAGGGTTTCCATAATCTCAAGTTACTTCACCTGTATAACAACTTGTTGAAAACAGCAGGTGAAAAAATAAAGAACCCGGACCTGGAGTTAATAAGAAAGGCATTCCAGTTTGCCAATAAGGCTCATGAAAATCAAAAGAGACTTTCCGGCGAGCCATATATAATTCACCCGGTTGCGGTTGCGCAGATACTTGCAGAGCAGAGCCTTGATTCGGCAACAATAGCTGCCGCGCTCCTTCATGATGTTGTTGAAGATACAGCTTTTGGCGAAGACTCCATTCAAAGTGAATTCGGAGATGAAATCAACACTCTTGTTAAATCTGTTACAAAAATCTCCATTGTAAAAAAAGAGTCGATCGCACGAGACGAAAACTACTCGAAAATGAAAGAGATGGAGGCAGCAGAGAACATACGTTTGATGCTTCTCGCTACTGCACGTGATATTCGAGTCATTTTAATCAAACTTGCAGACAAACTTCATAATATGAGAACTCTGCAGTATCAAAATCCTGAAAAAATACAGCGTATTTCCAATGAAGTTCTGAAAATCTATTCACCTATTGCCGGAAGACTTGGTATGTTTCGATTAAAATCGGAACTGGAAGATCTTGCCTTCGCACACCTTCATCCGGTTGAATACAACGAAATACTTATAGGTCTCAAACAATCCAGAGCAGAGCTGGAAGATTATATTAACAAGATTCGAAAAATTCTCAAGCAAAGACTTCTTGAAATCAATATTCAGGCAAAAGTGGAGGGTCGAGCCAAGCATTTATACTCCATCTATCATAAAATGTCCAAGCAATATAAATCATTGAAGGATATTTATGATCTGCGCGGAATCAGAATTGTTGTGGATGAGATAAAGGATTGCTACGGAGCTCTGGGAATTGTGCACACATTGTGGCCTCCCATTCCGGGACGATTCAAAGATTATATTGCTACTCCCAAGGTAAACGGTTATCAGAGTCTTCACACGACAGTAATGGGACCGGATGCCAGGCCGCTTGAAGTACAAATTCGCACAGTTGAAATGGAGGAGATGGCAGACCACGGGATCGCCGCTCACTGGATATACAAAACAGGAACCGCTCAAAAAGGGCCGGAAAATGTCCGCATGAAATGGCTCAACCGCCTCTCTCATCTGATAGAAGGAAATGAAGATACTGAGTCATTTATTGAAGATCTTAGCCATGAACTGAGCCCGGAAGAGGTCTATGTATTTACACCGAAGGGTGATATAATCGATCTTCCTGTAGGCGCCACCGTTCTTGATTTCGCTTTTCGAATTCACACGGATGTAGGGCTTCGCTGTAAAGGGGCCAGGGTCAATGATCGAATGGTCCCGCTGCGCACGGAACTTAAAAGCGGCGATAGAATAGATATTGTAACGGACAAATACCCAAATCCGTCACCCAACTGGCTGCGATACTTAAAATCACAAAGAGCGCGGCAGAAACTGAAACAATATCTCAGCCGCCAGGAGAAAGAAGAACAGCAGGAAAAAACAGAATCTCTATTGCGTAAAAAAATCCCATTTTTTCGCAAAAAGAAAACTGCCGGCGGTAAGGAGCTACAATTGCAGAATGAAGCCGGTGATGCCGGTGAAAGTTCTGCGAAAGCGGAGACAGTAAAAGAACTACGAATTCGTCGTGGGAAAACAATCAACCCGAAAGAGCCGACAATTGAAGTCGCCGGAGAGAAGGATATTCCCGTCCGTTACGCAGGCTGCTGCAGCCCGGTCCCGGGTGATGCTATAGTAGGTTTCGTCACACGAGGAAGAGGAGTTACAATACACCGTGTAGATTGCCGAACAATCCCGTCAGACCACGAAGATAAAAGCAGATTTGTCCCGGTAAGGTGGGAGGGTCTCACAGAAAAATATCCTGTCGAAATTGATATCCATGCAGAAGATCGTCAGGGACTTTACATGGATATGGTAGGCTGTATAACACGTACCTACACAAACATACTTAAAGCAGAAGCGGATATTCCTCGTAATGGCGAAGAGAGAATGACCGCACGGTTTTTAATTGAAGTAGAACATGTGGACCACCTTAATGAAATCATCGAAAGTTTGGAGGCAGTAGATGGTATTAAATCCGTAGTAAGGGCTCATGAAAAACGAATTCCGGACAATACGTCAAAGACAGCATCACTGAAAAAGAAGGCTCCCAAGAAATCATCAACCGGAAAAAAGAAGACGGCATCCTGACTTTCAAAGATCCGAATGGCGAAGAACAATGCTTTCATTTTCCAGAATAAAGCGACAATATTTCGTGATTGCATGTCTCTCCACTCGATACCGGTTTACGCCGGACCCGAAGGAAATTTCCGTACCGGGATATACAACTTCAAGCGCTTCTACCTGCGCCCCTGGATCCGGTTCAATTGAGGAGTAAATCTTTTCACGCTGTCGATCAAGACTCTTCAAGACTTCCAGAACTTTCTCTTTGAGTTCCAGAAGTTTTGCCCTGGTCTGCTTCTCCTCCGCACTTAACTCTTTACCGCGTTTTACGCTCTCTTCCATTTGAGCAAGGTGGGAAATCGTTCGTCTTAAAATAATACTCTTTTGTTTGTACTCTTCTTCAAGTGTATTGAGCGACTCCAGTTTTTCCGGATCAAGTCCTACATTTACAATTGTTTGCGATGCAGCCCTTGCTCCAAGCTTTTTCGTCCGGAGAAGTTTCGCACAAACGGTTGTGCCCCCGATTAACTCTCCACGGCCAGACTCAATATAAATATTCTCACCGGCAGTGAGTCTCGAGTGCATAACAGCTTCCTCGATTACAATATTACGACGGGCCCTTACATTTGCAGTCTCAACAAATTTAGCAAAAAGACTTCCGCCAGCCTGAATAAACCCTTCTTCGCGGCTGACAATACCACCAAATAATACAATATCTCCACCGGCAGAGAGGTTCACATTTCCAACGCTCTTTTCAATTGTAAGATCACCGACGGCCGTTACATGGAAACCATCGAGAACAGTGCCTCTGACAACAACGGTCCCTGGAAAATCAACATGGCCCGTTGAATAATCAACATTTTCAAGATAGAGAACCTCTTCCACATGGATCTTCGCTTCCATTCCATTTCTGCGAAATTCGGTTTTTATCTGTCCGGATATATTCGAGGTAATTTCCCTGCCATCGACAGACAGAGTTGTATTGCGCCCCGAGATCAAAACCACATCGGAAACGTCCGGCGGATCAAGTTTTTCCCCGCGAATATCAGAACCCGTATGACCGGGCGTCGCGGGAACGATTCGAGCAAGAAGCTCTCCCTCATCGCTACTCTGTATAACGTTAAGCTCTCTAAGGTCAATGCTATGGATTTCGGTTGAATCCTGGCGAAGCGGTTTTTCCCAGGGCTTTACATCATAAGAAAATTCGATTCGTCCATGACTTCCCGGTTCAGGAAATACTCCGCGAGCCACGGTAAAACGTATAGAATTACCTGGATCAAATTTTATATCGGAAGTGCCATCTTCTCGTTGTACACGATGTACTCCAGGAGAGCGGACATTACTGAGATTGTATTGAATGTCATTTTCATTGTAGCCGTATACGATGCCTGTCTTTCTAAGTTGTGCAACAATATCATCAACTGTTACAAATTTACCGTTGTGCCTGGGGGGAAAGACCTCCACATCGGCGCTCATCCAATCGGCTGAAATATTAAGATCTATTCTTCCATCGACAGGCTCGGGATCTTTCCAGAGACATACTGGCTCCGGCTGACCGGTCGCATCGCTCACAATCTCTTCGACTTCGCCTGGATCAAACCCTTCCAGTCCGAATAGCTCCAGCCTTGAAAAAACATCGGAAGCCTGGA
>JBNKQE010000395.1:0-4053 GCA_050295715.1 Leptospirales bacterium | reverse complement strand
GATTTGATTGCTCGGGCTGATTCGATAAATCAACAGGTGAACCTGGTTGAACTTCGGAGCTTATCATAGACTTTTCAACTTTTCCGGGAGTTGTATGAGGAGTATTCCATAGCTCTGATAGAATGTTGAGGTTGACATGTTCCAGAACCTTGTTTGTGGCCAGGCGCAGTGTGGATGTATCTAATTCTTCCGTATTCAGTCCCAGATGTCTTGAAGAAATGACATCCAGCCGGGAGGGTATCCATCCGGCAATGCGCAGATCTGGAAAATCAGATTTCAGAGTCTTGTATAGAATTTTGTAATGACTCTCACTGCCCACATGATTCAGGATAACACCCTGAATCGTATGATCCTTTTTATATGCCAGCAGTCCGAAGAGCAGGGCACTGAGAGTGTGAGAAATACCATTTGCCGGTAGTACAATGACAGTGGGAATACCCAGGGAACGAGTCACATCATAAGTGGAACTTCCCCGGTCAATTCCATCATAAAAACCCATGACACCCTCCATGACTCCTATTCGTCCCATTGCTCTGTCACTATCATTTGAGTTTGTATAGCGGTTATAAAGGTATCGAACCTGTTCGGGGGTCATAAGATATGTGTCGAGATTCACCGAGGGGACACCCGTGACAGCATAATGAAATAGCGGGTCAATATAATCCGGACCGATCTTAAAGGGTTGAATGGGATCTACCTGATTATGAATATAGTCCATCAGGGCCATTGTTACCAGTGTCTTGCCTGATCCGGACCTGGGGGCAGATATTGCGATTCCACGGGGCATGACTAAATTTTGAAAGAGTAGATGGATAATCAAGGAGTTATACAGGAAAAGCAAATATCTCAGGGTAACTTATACTCTCCCTGCAGATTTTGAAAGGGCTAATTTTCATTTAATCGGGAAAAGAGTATAGCGTAGAACACCGGGGACTCATTTTATGGTTTTGTGAAGCGCTGGAGACATTATAAAAAGGGGACAGCTATTATTCTGTCCAGTTTCGGATCTGTTGTAGCAGCCGAAAGGTATGAGAATCTAAGAGAAGAGGCTGCACGGAATTTTCCGGATGCCGATGTGTTTCTCTCTTTTTCTTCAAGGACTGTACTGAAACGGTTTCGATCAAAAGGGACTCCCTATGAGAGCCTTCCTGAAGCCCTGGCAAGATTGGATCTGGAGGGATACAGGCGAATCATAATAAGCTCTATAAATCTTTTTCCGACGGATGAACATGAGCTCCTTCTTCGAATCGCGGAGGGTTTTCGCAAGTTTTCACCGTCAGAAATACGTGTAACAAATGCGATATTTTCCAGAACGCGTACAACCAGTGAAATTCTATCGAATATATCCAGTGAACTGCATGAGAATGATGCAGCCGATCATTATCTTTATGTTGCACACGGTTCTCCTTATCTTGATCAGGGTGGACTTGGTGCTTATTCCTATACCAGGGACTTTCTTCGGGAACTCTCTCCAAAAAATTTAATGTGTACACTGGAAGGTTCTTTTCCATGTAAAACACTTTTATCAAGAATTATTCCGGAAGGAAGTTCAGATTCTCACCTGGTTATTGTCCCGATGCTACTGGTCAGCGGCAGACATTTCGAAGATGATATTAGTGCCATTCAGGAAAGACTGGGCGGTAAAATAAAATCAAAGGTAGCTGTTTCCTCTCTGGGACACCATCCCTTCCATCTTCTTGAAAGGGATGATGTGCGAAATAGTGTACTTGTTGAGATAAGAGATGAAATTGAGAAGATACCCTGATCAGTAAAATATTAATATCATTAATTGCTTGAGATCAGAAATCGAAGTTTTGAATACTACATATTTCGAATACTTCTTTCCTTTAAAATTGAATCCAGACACGTGATTTCCTATGAATAAAAATTTTTCAGACAAAATAAATAAGACCCCGTCATCATTAATAACCTTTATATCTCTTGGTCCCGGTGACCCCGGCCTTATACCGCTTAAATCCTGCAAAATCCTTATCGAATCGGATGCAATACTGATTCCAACGAAATCTCAGTCCGGTGATCTGGAAAACTCCAGAACATACCAGATTTTAAAGAGATTGGAGGATGAGTCTGCTGATACTTTTATAAATCCTTTTCGCATGTCGGGTGAGATGGCTCCGCAGCTTATTCCCGTATACACGCCAATGCGTTACAGGCGGGAAGACTGGGAGTTGCAAATGAATACCGTTCTTGAAGCTGCCGGTAAATTTAATAAAGTTTGTTATGTAACCATGGGTGATGCAGGGATTTACAGTACTGTCTATTATTTGCTGGATTTGATTAAGGAGTTGAAGCCTGAGTTGGATGATAAATGCCGTGTAATTCCGGGGATCACCTCGTTTTCTCAGGCTTCCAGTATGCTTAAAAAACCATTGTGTGTGGGAAAAACATCGCTTCGTATTGACAACTTCAGTAATGCAACTCAGCAAGGAGAAGTCACTCCTGAGACAACCGTCTATCTCAGACCAAGGCGGGATACACTGATGAGTAAAATATCCACTGATGGTGATGTTTATACTTTCAAGTATCTGAATTTCGAAGGTGAATCCATTCATTCCGGTCTTCCTGTTGCAACCGATGAATACCTGAGTTTAACAATTGACTTCCATTGATAAAAATCACATATATTTTGTTATGATATTTTCTGCAGTAAAATGATAGAGTCCTATTTTTATCTTTAATTGCATCAGTTATAACTTATAATTAATTGATAACAAAATGAACCAGTACTAAAGTATTAGTATTTGCTTGCGAATTATACTATACTGATGTTTGTTCAAAAAAGTTCTTGTATCAATCATATTATGATAAGTAATGTAGTGAAATTGCTTCAAGCAATTCGTTGTCACTATTTATGGAAAATCTCATTTTCATGCTTTTGCGCTCTGTTTTAATCTCCCTTACTTTAATTTTCATTTTGATTGTATCAATCAAACAGAGACTTTTTCGTTACATTGGATGGTTGTATCTGCCTCTATCTTTAATTGTTTTGCTGGCAGCGTCGCTCATACCGGTTGCTGCTTATATGTTTATAAATGACTTCGGTCCAACTCAAAATGTAACCTATTTCTGGCACGGGATTGAGGAATCGCTTTACCTTCTATTCTTGCTTATAATTGGAAGCGGATTCCGGAAGCTAATGGGGATTTCGGAAATTCTGAGAAACAGAGAGGAAGAACTGCGTAAATTCAAAGATCAGTTTGAATTTATGGTTTATGATCGTACAGTAGAGCTATCAGCCGCAAACGATCAGTTGCAGATTGAAGTTAATATTCGGCAAAAAGCGGAAGCGGATCTGCAACTGCAGTCCTTGCGAAATGAAGCAATCTTGAAATCATCCATGGATGGCTATGTCGTTCTGGGACTTGATGGTACTTTACTTGAAGTCAACCGTTCTCTGGAAATCATGCTGGGTTACAATACCGGTGAGATGGAAGGAATGAATTTAAACGAAATTGATGCTAATGAATCAAAGGAAGAAACACGTAAACACATTGCTACTATTATGGAATCCGGATCTAATCGATTTGAAACAAAGCAATATCGTAAAAATGGTGAGTTGGTTGATGTAGAGGTATCGGCTCAGTATTTTCAAATACGTGATAGTGAATTTCTTTTCGCTTTTTTCAGGGATATCTCTGAAAAAAGAAAGGTAGAGGATGAGAAAGAGCGGTACTATCGATTTCTTTCCGGTATTCTGGATATTTTACCCATTCATGTATTTGCGAAAGATCAACAAGGTCGATTTCGTATTGTAAATGAACAGATGTGCAAAACTCTGAAACTGCAAAAAGAAGATATTTTGAATAAAACGGATTTTGAAATATTTAACAAAGATATCGCACAAAAACTCCGCGAAGCAGATGATTACGTTCGAAAAACCGGAGAGGCAATTCAACGTGAAGAAAATCTGATTGTGCACGGTCAGACAATGAACCTCCTGGCGGGCAAAGCACTTCTTCGGTTGGAGGATGGAGAGGAGCCGCTTATTGTTGGTTTTTCACTGGATATAAGCGATCGTCTGAAGTATGAGGA
>JBNKQE010000394.1:0-4069 GCA_050295715.1 Leptospirales bacterium | reverse complement strand
GTCAACCATAATGCATACTTAACCATAGATTATCCTGAGATTTGACTCAATTTTCTTAAATCCAGTTTCAGGTTCTATCGTATTAACTATTTGAATACTGAATTACTATTAAAAATATTAGATCCCTATTGAGGCATCAGAATATACAGCATCAAACATACTTGAAATTATTGTTTGTTCGTTATGCGTTACCCGTGTCTTGAAATTTAGAAATTTGGATAACAGGACATAAGAAACTAATAGTTCCACTTCAACCATTAAAATATCGTTAAAACGGTTATTTTTTGGCAAAAGTGATGATATAGTTTATTATTATTTTTTGACAGGGTGATAAATAAATAATCTAATTCTAAATATGGTAGTTTTTCGGATAGAATAACAGTTATTTTCCTGTTCTTGAAGTTAATATAATATAAATAAAAAGCGTGGCGCCAATGTGTAAAAAAAAGAAAAGCAAAGTCATAAATATTGAGCAACATCTCGATGGTATGTCAGGTAACGTAGATGGACGAGATATAAAAAAGTATGTTTATGATCATATTGATTTCAAGCTGCCAGAAAGTACTTATCTTGTAATTGATGAAATTTTTGGAGATCTATGGAATAACAGTCCCGCTGGATCCGGTTTCGATTTTTACCAGATGGTTGATGCACTTTACGGATTATATGATCATGATATTTTGCTGGGAGATCATCACATTCACTGTATTGCCATGTATGTAGTCGAAGCACTGGAACAATTTGGTCATCTAAGAAAAGTCGGAACTTAGCTAACAACAAAATCCAAAGCGAATATAAATTATATGCTGTGCTTGTAAGACACTTGCTCAAATAGACCGAAATTCAAATTAGTGATTTATGGATATAAATCAAATAGCAGGTGCTCTTGCAGGGTCAGTAATTGGATATTTATATTACCGTCTCATAGGCTGCAGAACATCTTTTTGCCCACTGGGGGCTAATCCTGTCTCAAGTAGTTTCTTTGGCGCAATACTGGGATATTTATTAATACCCGGACTGATGTAGACAGGAGGCAGATCCTGTCACTTTTCATTTTTCTTTTCAATATCTTTGATAGTTTTACGTAATTCTGCAAGCTTTCTCATTATTACCATATTTTTTAAATATTTCTGTAATGGTTGTAATGGTAGTCCTGCGTAAGCTCCCGGTTCAGTCACGTGATCAGTGACTCCAGCTCTATGTAGAAAAACTGTGTCATCAGCGATATTGAGATGATCCAGAATTCCCGTCTGTCCGCTGGTTATCACGCGATTTCCAATTTTAGTAGAACCGGCAACTACCAATCCTGCCGTTAATAAACAATCCTCACCGATAATAACATTGTGTGCAATGTGACAGAGGTTATCCATTTTTGTACCTCTGCCGATTTTAGTAATGTCAAAAGTAGCTCTATCGATTGCACAATTTGCACCAATTACAACATCATCTTCTATAACGACTCTTCCTGTTTGAGGCACTCTATAGCTCGTTCTTTTCGAATCTTGCGCAAAACCAAACCCCTCGGAACCAATGACCGTACCTGATTTAATTATTACATTTTTTCCGATCTCTGTATTATAACCAATTGTAACATTTGGATGAATAGTTGTCCCTTCTCCAATATTAGTTCCAAATTCAACTACAATGCTTGATAGTAGAACAACCCCGCTTTCAATTATTACGTCTGAACCAATTACACAATTTGGACCAATAATGACATCATTTGCAATATTTGCAGATTTATGAATTACCGCATTTGGCGAAATGCCTGCCCAATCTTCATTTCTAACATCTCTATCTGCATATTTCTGACGAATCAATGCAAGTGCAAGATTTACTGATGGAGTAATAAGTCTGGGAATGGATGACTCCACAAAATATTGTTTGTCAATTTCATCTGTAAGAACAATGGCTCCAGGATTTCTTTCTATCGCAAGTTCAACAAAATCTTTTCTATCTATAAAAACAAGATCTCCAGTTCCACATTTTTCTACCGGTGAAATATTAAAAATTTCTGTGTCAGCTCCCCTCAATTCCGTTAAAATTCCGGATTCTTTGAATTCTGATAAAATTTTCGATAGAGTGATTTTCATAAATTTATCCACGTTTAGAATAACCGCATTTTAAATTCTGTCTTATAATTTGTAAGAATAAAATTTACCAACAAGAAAATTTACTGTTTCTCACAGGAATAAATTTTAGATTACGGTAGATTCTTCTGGTTATGAATAAGAGCATGGCGTTTGATACCGTCCAATATACGGTAAAATCCTTTACTTAGAAATAAGCCAGCTAAGTATCGATTCCTGATGCTATTATTATATATATCATCCAACGGCTTGTTGCTGTCATGGAAATATCCTTATTAACGCATAATATTCACAAAGGTATTGGAAATGATCGACTTTATGATCTGGATAGAATTGTAAAAATCTGTCAGGATATGAATCCTGATGTAATTGCTTTGCAGGAAGTGGATCATTCTGTTCCCCGATCAAAGTATGATGACCAGGCAGCGGCAATAGCAGACCGATTGGGATATCATTTTGTTCTTGGATTAAATGTTAAATTAAAAAAAGGATCTTACGGAAATGCTACATTTTCAAAATATCCGATTATAAGCCATACAAATATAAATCTTACCTGGACTATAAAAAAACCGAGAGCCTGTCTTGCATCATTGATTGAATTTCCATCAGGAAATATTGCAGTAATGAATTATCACCTGGGCCTGGCCGGTATTGAGAGAATGAAACAGGTGAAAATGATTCTGGGTTCTCCATTCATCAAAGAAAATGGTCATTTCCCAATTATAATGCTGGGGGACAGCAATGATAGATCACACAGATTGAATCCCATACTCGATAAATCAGGATATACTGATACATGTAAAGATACACGAATTAATACATTTCCTTCCTTTGCTCCTGTATGGAGACTCGATAAAATATACTACAACAATGGTCTGATCCTTAAAGAACATCTAGTTGTTCAAAATAAGCTTACACGTGTTGCATCAGACCATTTACCGGTTTATGCAAGATTTAAAATTATTCGCTAATTAATTATTTTAGCAGAAGAATTTGATTTGAAATATAGGCTTTAACGCTTTCAAGAAATTCCAGATAATCAGGGTGAGCTCCGGATACTGCACTAATTTTTTCTTCCAGTTTAAATTTTAGAGTATTCATTATATCTTTTCTTTCATGAACCTTTTTTCGATGATCAGTAGGAAAATCTTTAATTAGTACTGTTTCGACATTCGGTGGATAAATGTCACGAATCATCTGTCCTATATGTTCTTTATAATGACCGGGTGTTATAAAAATTTTTTCTTGCTTCACCGGCATTTTATACTTTGCATACGAAATTTCAATTTGAAAAAGATCTTTTTCTATTTGATCCAGACGATTGTCAAATTCCCAATTTTTCTCAAAAATTATCCATTTATCAGATGCAGTACATGCTTCAATTGGTTTATTTTTAAGAGTATCAATTTCAGTATTTGTACTTACAGGTCTTGACTCACTTACTTCAAAGTTTGTTGAATACATTGATATAATATTATCTCGTTCGGAATCAAGGATATCACGATCCTGTGCATTAATTAGAAATAATCCATAATCACCATCCTCAAGACGATATCCGGAAAGTCCTGATAGACTTCTTCTATTAGTATTTCTATTTGACTCCTTATATGACATTACAGAGTAAGGATTATCAGGTTCGCGCGGATTTGATATATAGATACCAACTGGTTTCGTTGTTCTATCAATAAAGACAGTAACATCTCCACGTTCGGGATGCAAAAGAGAATTAAAAATATGTTCTTCTTCACTGAGTAACCCACCGGATCCAGCTACTGGTTTACGTTTTTTCAATGAATTAATTAATCCATTTAAATGCAATTTTACATATTCAAGTTCTTCCGGCTTTAAATCTTCAATTGAATTCATATTTTTCCTGCATTCTATTTATTTTATATTTAATCTCGAAGTAAAATATTATTCAATAATCATTTTATTACTGATAAAAAAAATTACTTAAATATTTCTCATTAATCTCTCAG
>JBNKQE010000393.1:0-4073 GCA_050295715.1 Leptospirales bacterium | reverse complement strand
CCTGACCTGACCGAAACGACCAGGAGAATACTGACTGCTACGGTTACCAGCGCATCGTCTTCCTCGATTTACTTCTTTCGGGACTCAGTATGCTTCAGGAGTCGCGGCCACCTGTGGCTCTCATGCTTTTCAGTGTACGCTTCGCAATAGTGGTTGCCTTCTATCACGCAACACTCGATACGGGCTGGCGGCTCACATTTGCTCGATCGGGACTTTCACCCGATAAGATCGACCCGGCTTATCCTGACGCACTGTAATCAGTTATGCGTAGCGGCCATGGGCCTTCAGGCCCGCAGCGTTCACCCACCCTGTATTACAACCCCCAAAACAACAGGACGTTGTTTTGGGGAAAACAAGCTTATTTCTTCTGCCTTTATTTTCTCTTCTGATGGAACATCTAAAGAAATAATTTGCCCTTGTTTGTTGTGAGTTAACAACCGCTTGAGCCGTGAGCCGAAATTGGCGCGTGTCCTTACCAGCGCAGCCGAAGCAAGTACCGTAACAATAGGCGAATCGGTCTCGAAGTCCTTGTTATATGCCAAATAGCCTTCATTCAATTATTGCGAAAACTTCGTCAAGTTTGATTTTTGGTGAGGATCTCATATCATCCTTTCTTGATCTATCGTCTTTATTCCCAGGTTCAACTTGGTCGAAATTTCGCAATCTCGTGAAATCATAAAGGCCCACATCCAAAATATATGCTTCATAGCTTTTACCATCAGCAGGCGCGCTACTTGTATTTTGATCCAATAGATGAATTAATCGCATATCAAATAGGTCACGAATGGCATTTTTTATCTCTGGGAATTTCTCTAACTCGCCCTTACTAACTAAAAAACAATTAGTACGTTTCTCAGTAAGAACTTTTCTCTTAATGTTGTTTAACAGATTTTCAAGTTTTTCACTTTCGGCTTTTACATCATCGCTGAGACTCTGGAGTTTATTTACCATGTAAGCTGAAGCCTGAGCATTAACCATTTCTTTTCCAATTTTCATATCTGGTTCTACTATTAGGTCATTAATACATTTTGACAACAGTAGAAGAAAATCCCTTGTGACACCTCCAGATGCAATACATAATTGCTTAAATCCTGCTCCTCCAAAAATATCTCTTTCGGTCAGGCTTACTTTGGCTTCATTAAAGATTTCTATCAATAATTGACTGAAGAATTGTTGGAGCTCATCCATATCTTCCAATGAATAATCAAGATCAATTTCAATGGCATCATGACCTAATTCTATTCCTTGATACGTGTTATTATCCTTAACATAAAATTTACTTCTGTGCTTAATCGAAGCAAATTTTTTATATACTCTCAGTCCTTTTGTGAGGACATGCAGGATATCTGCAAGATATGGTTGGTTTTCAATATTTATAAAATAAAAATCATCTAGAACGATAAAAAGCGGATGTTCGTTGTAGAGATACTTATGGGCCTCAGAGAATGCTTCTTTAATCATTACAAGATCTTTTTTCAACTTATTTAGTTTAGCAAACTGTAATTCCCGTGAGATAGTCTCTTCTCTATTTTCATGAGTTTCAGCACCGGCATTCATATTTATTTGGGGAATATTCGCGGCAACTGAGCCTTTTCTACCAGAATTTGTTGTCTGCTTGAGTTGCGCAGAATATTCATCATCTTCATTATAAAGTGTTGCAAGTGTCTTAAGAACATTTTTAATTTTGCGCCTAATTTGTCCCTTTCGAAAAATACTCAGTTTAAAAGTTGACTTTAGATTTGCCTCTAAAGATTTGAATAATGATTCGACCACTTTTATGATAATATTAGGGAAAGTTATGTTTTTATAATCTTCAAGATTAATTTCGATTACATATTTTTTTTCTTTTTTTATTTCACCGAGCAGAGTCGATTTACCAGATCCTCTTCTTCAAAAACTACACAATTTTGCTCGGAGAGGACAAAATGCTTATTGTCATGTAGGTCAATATATGGAAGTCCACCGGTCGCTGTAGTTCGACGTATATTTTCCTGGATGTAAGTCCTTACCTTAACTAGATCTTCTTTCATTCTTCTCTACTCCCGGAAAAATTGTGCATATAACTATATCTTATAAGGATCCAGATAAAATCCTGAAATTGAATATCCTTCCCGATAAGATCCTTTCATCAACAAAAATATAAAAATCTCAGGCCCTATCCTGAAAAGCATTCTAAAATTTGGTTTTATCAGGTTTCCTGATAAGAAAATTAAAAACCAAAAAAATAAATTGGCGGCCACGGATGGCCGCCTTATCACCAATCAATCGGGTGTGGTGAAAGACGACTAACGAACCAGATTATCAGATGTTGCACACGCCGAATGGTATGTCCAATTTGCCCAAAGCCCGGAGCCGCTTTTGCGGCGGAGTGCCGCGGCGTAGCGATCGCGATAGAGACGACCATTACTGACCGCCCTGCGCACAGATCCCGGCGTGCTGAATTACTGCACCGGGCTCCTCAGAGATACTCACAATCCGCAAATCCGAAAGTAAGAAAACAAATTCAGCCTCTCGCATATCTTCATGCTCGCCACGTTCTTTGACCCCGGAAGAACTCACCTGACCTGACCGAAACGAGCAGGAGAATACTGACTGCTACGGTTACCAGCGCATCGTCTTCCTTGATTTACTTCTTTCGGGGCTCAGTATGCTTCAGGAGTTTCGTCTCCCTGTGGCTCTCATGCTTCTTTGTGTACGCTTCGCAATGGTTGTTACCTTCCATCACGCAACACTCGATAAACTAAATAACCGGGCTCTCCGCATCCGATCAAGACTTTCACCCGACAGGATCTACCCAGCTTATCCGGACGCACGATAATCTTATAGTTATTCGCCGTGTCCATTTCTGTATGTTTCAAAAAGTTTCTTAAGTATAGCTCTAACTTTATCTTTAGATGATTTTCCGGATGCTACTTCAATCATCATCTTATATAATAATTCATCCGGATCCGGAATTTCATATCCATTGATCTCGAGAAAAACAAGCCCAGAAACAAGAGCAGTTCTTTTATTTCCATCAACGAACGGATGGTTCTGTGATATATGGAAAATATAAGCAGCAGCCATGCTCCAGATATCTTTATGTAAAAATTCATTTCCGAAAGTAGAACGTGGCTGTTCAATTGCCGATAAAAGCCCATTTAAATCTCTAATACCATTCGAACCACTATATCTTTCAATTTGATCCTCATGAATTTCATTAATATCATCCAGTGAAAGGAATTCCGGATGATCCATATTATTTAGCCAGTTTTTTCAATGTTTTAGAATGATTTTTATTCACTTTTTCAATAGCGGCTTTAATTTTATCGTTCTTTTCATAATCATCATCTGAAGCTGGAGAAATAATTAGTGATTTTCCATCGGTCTGGATATCCAGAGTAGTATCCATATTGATATGCAGAAGGTCCAGAATAGGCTTTTCTATGATGAGAGCAGCACTATTTCCATGTTTCGTTAATTTCTTCTTCATACTACAATGTATCCACAATGTGTATCCATGTCAATATCAAAATCACTGGAAAAGTTACATTTGCATCTCGTGCCGAATAACGTTCGGATCATCTAGAACACTCACAATCCGCAAATCCGAAATTAGGAAAACAAATTTAGCATCGCATATCTACATGCTCGCCACGTTCTTTGACCCCGGAGGAACTCGCCTGATCTGACCATAGCACTCAGGCGAGTGCTGGCTGCTGCGGTTACCAACGCACGCCTTCCCCGATTTTCTTCTTTCGGGGCTCAGTATGCTTCAGGAGTTGCGTCTCCCTGTGGCTCTCATACTTCTCTGTGTACGCTTCGCAATGGTTGTTACCTTCCATCACGCAACACTCGATACGGGCCGGTGGCTCACATTTGCCCGATCGGGTGGTGGGTATCTTTGCTTTCCTTTTACAGGGAAACGAGTTCTTGAAAGAAGAGAGGAAAACCACCCAGAGTGATCACGATAGCTGAAAAGGCAGGATTACGGCTTCATAGAAAGTATAAAAAGAAGATGGAGAAAGAGCACGTTAAAGGAAAATGCTCGTCACTAACTATCTTGAGGCGCTTTCATAAATTTATGAATTCGA
>JBNKQE010000392.1:0-4085 GCA_050295715.1 Leptospirales bacterium | reverse complement strand
GGATGATATGTTACGGCATATTTTTTAAAATATATACGTTAAACGAAAGATATTTGTCCGGTCCGGAGAGAATCATCGATATTAGGTAAAAGCAAATAATATGCTAAATATCATATTATACGGTGATTTATAAATTTATATAAATCCATTTTGTAAAGTACTGGCCAGAATTTATTATGACTCTCAATTTTGCTTTATTTCTTTGAATTTCTGGCATAATATTTACGTTTCATGTCCCCTTTACAGAAAGATTTAATAGAATCACTACGGCATTTATTAAGTGCAATTAGCAATCAGTCCGAAATAAATGTACCTCCGGATGAATTGCAGGGATTGCTGATTCATTGTAATACTTTTATCAATAAATACGCTCATGGAAAATCGAAGGGAGAAGATGCTTCATCTGTTGAGCCGAACCATGGGGGTATGAACTATATATCCGATAAATTTTTTAATTTTTTGATTGAGTCAGATTCCGATCAAAATGCATGGCAAAAGTATGAGCAATATATTCAGGAAAAAGAGAGTATATACCGGACAATAATCAACACTATCTCAGATGGATACTGGCTTATTGATAAAGACCTGATTACCCTTGAAGTCAATGATGCGTTGTGCGGTATGCTTGGATATTCAAAAGAGGAGATGCTCGGAAAAAAACCCTTCGATTTTGTCGATGAGAAAAATGCTGAAATATTTAAGAAGCAAACTTCAAGAATCTCAAATACAATACATAGATCATATGAAATTGAACTGATTGGAAAAAATGGCAGGGTTGTAAGTACACATTTTCGTGCTACTACACTGATAGATTCCAGCGGGAAACCATGGGCCGGTGTGGCATTTGTAACAGATCTGAGTCATTTTAAGAGAATAGAAACGGAACTTGAGAAAAAGACAGCGGAGCTCAAGCAGATCAATATGAACCTGGAAAGGCGTATTGATGTGGCCCTCAAAGAACGTGGCGAAAATGAGCAGTTATTGATGCAACAATCCCGGCTTGCAGAGATGGGTCAGATGATTGCTGTCATAGCGCATCAATGGAGGCAACCGCTTGCAACTCTTTCTATGATGGTTCAGGAAATGGAGGATGCCTGGGATTATAAGGAGATTGACGATACGTATATAAATAATTATGTGGAAGGCTCCTTAAGTCAGATTCAGCTCATGTCCACAACCATCGATGATTTTAGAAATTTTTATAAAACAAAAAGGACAAAAGAATATTTTGATATTCGAGAATCTGTTGAGAGTGTGGTTCGCATTGTATTTGGTTATTATAAAAAAAGACATCTGGAACTTATTGTTGAGGCCAGCGAAAGCTGTTCCGGGAATTGCCAGATATTCGCCTTTCGTAATGAATTTGAGCACGTAATAATGAACCTGTTGAATAATTCGCGTGACGCGATTGAAAAACATCGTCTGGAGAGCCCTTCGTTGAAAAATACCGGGAAAATTCGCATTAAAATCTGGCGCGATGAAAATTCTCATCACCTGGAGATAGCAGACGATGGTGGCGGGGTCGATGATGATAACCTTGAAAAGATATTTAATCCGGATTTTACAACGAAGGGTGACAAGGGAACAGGCATTGGGCTTCACATGACCCGATTGATTGTAGAGCGAAACATGAAGGGTAGTGTAAATGCAGTAAACAATGGCCAGGGACTGACTGTCTCACTTGTCCTGCCTGTTACTGAAAATGAAGATTCCGGAAATGAACAGCTGGCGACGTAGCGAAGTACTTCCAGAACTTCTCCCCGGGCCCCTGTGAATAAAAAAAATTCGTAACTGAAAGCAGAGATTCAGAATGATTTGAAATTCACGAGTACGATCACAATCATAACTCTATCTGAATCAGTCTAAAAAACACACGCTTTGGTTCTGTTTCAGGGAAGTGGTAACTCAACAACACTGTATTTTACAGTGCTGCTGGCTGAGTCAGAAGCCTCTCTTTGCAACTCCACCGAATTGTCAGTATCGACAAATCCAGTCCATATACCAATATCCTGGTCCGAAGACTGATTACGATTTGCAAGAAATCCGGAGCTGATAACAAAAGCTCTGGTTGAATCCACAGTTGCAATTGCAGGATTCTCAAAAGTTGTGGTCGATGTGACGCTCATATTTTGCACGTATGTTGTATCGAGCATTTCGACAGAAAACCAGGAGACAGTAAGGTCATCATTGTCTGTATCGGAATCACAGGTGGATCCTCGATCGAATCGAAGAGTTGTGGGATCGTCATAAGATCCAGCAGTCAGATAGCATCCCTCTATCCCGTCTGTATCACTGCTGGCAGAGAGTGTAAATAACAGGAATGATTTGCCCGGGTCGACGGCGTCAATTGCAGCAGTATTAAATGATTGGCCCTCGGTTATTGTTGTTGTTCCCGACTGAATTCTAGCACCGGAAAACTCCACAATCTGATACTCAATTATAGTCTGAGAGCCGGATTGTCCTCTGGTAAATGTTAGTGTATTTGCATCGGTCAGATCGACGGAAACAAGTCTCTCTTCATCCCGTGTTCGAGTCCCTGAATTTGTAAGTCCCTCTACGCGCGTTGTCGCTATAACAAAAGCACGGTCTGGATCAACAGTATTAATTGTTGCGGTATCAGTCAACTGTGCCGGGCCAAGAGTCTTGCTTCCACGCTGTACAGAAAATCCTGTATCAAACTGGACCACTGTGAAACGAACCATTTGATTTTTAACATCGTCTGTTTCTATTACCGCCTCTCCGGAACCATTCAGCTGGCAGGTTGGTATAACCGATGGATTGGAGTCAGGGCTTCGCATGTTGCAAAGAATGATAGATCGATCCGGATCGACCGGGTTGAAACTGACCGGGGTGGATACAGCGTTAATTATTTTAGCGACTTCATCGATCTGGACCTCTCTTGATTGAACAGCATCGATCATGGCAATGGAGGTTGTTGGATCATTATCAAGAATACTCAGGGATAGCTGGGAGCCGCCGTCGCCGTCAAAGTTGGGGTCGGCTGATTCAAGCATATGGCGCATTGAAATACTCTCGGTTCCATCTTCGTCATCTGAATCGTCTACAGCACTGGTTGTAATTATCTGATCTGTATCCCAGTTTGCGGTTGTGAAGGTCAATGTCGCAGGACTGAACTCAACTTCGCCGGATCTTGACGGTATGAAGCTGACCGTCACACTGGAGGACGGCTGCGAAGCAAGTCTGATGCTGTAACTGTTGTTAGCTCCTCCTTCGGCTACAGTAATTGTGGTTCTTGAAACGACAAGACCTGCCGTGTCATCATCCAGTACATTGATCTCCAGCGGAGATATCTGCTCATTTGAATAATTCGAGTCATCGCTTGTTACTGTTGGGTAGAGTTTGACTGGATAGGGAGAGCTTTCCACAGTAGAGTTATTTGATGCAGTAATAGTAATGTCCTGAGCAATGTTCCAGTTATTTGCTGTAAATGTGACCGAGGAGGGTGACATCTCAAGAGGAGAATCTGCGTTTAATTCTACCGTAACATCGGTTTCGGGTATCCTGTTGAGTATTAGAGAGATGGAGTCGCCTGTGCCGCCTTCCGTTACGTAGGTAGAACCGTCACTTTCGAGTAGAATTACATTTGTCTCTTCACTGTTGCTACCGTTCAGAGATTGTAACATTAGAAGAGCACCGGTACCAAGACCGGATTTGAAACTGCTGCAGGATTGAATCAAAAAAACTGAGATTGTCAGCAGTGGAAACAGAGACTGTATGAAATTGAGGTGACTGTGTTTTCTGGAATATTTCATATAATGCCTATCTGTGAACGTATAACTTCATTGAAAATACGTATAATAACCGACAAAACTACTACATTGTGACTAGGAAAAATAACAATATGCAACCTGTTTTTACCATAATTTTTTTGAGATACAAAAAAAGAGTTATGAGATGCACTCGGAGTGAATTCTAAAAAAATTAAAGCTTATATGATTTACCCGGTTGATTGTCGGTCCGGTTGTAAGCTGGAATAAACCGGAATACAAAGCATCCATGTATGTGACATATATCATATATATGGACGCTTCAATATACAGGGTTGTTTTAGTAGAGGCGAAGCA
>JBNKQE010000391.1:0-4130 GCA_050295715.1 Leptospirales bacterium | reverse complement strand
CGGGGGGCAACCGCTGTTTCTGATAAACTTCATAAAATCCATACAAAGAACGGGGATTACCCCTTTCCGCTTCTCAATGATCATGAACTTACCATTCTAAAAAAACAGAGACTTGTCATCGTCAATGATAGAGCATTCTCTTTTCTTTACAAAGATAATGTAGAATATTTAAATGAAATTTTCGGTGAGGTCACCTGTATTTCAGCAATTGACAACAGGGAAATCCCTGAGAATACAGATGTCGTATATATCCCCGGAGGATACGTGGAAACAACGGAAATATATCCTGTGCTTGAAAGTGCAAAGCGCTTCAAAGAGAGTCTGATTAACCATGTAAAACGAGGCGGAAGAGTTTACGCAGAATGTGCGGGACTCATCTACCTTGGAAGAACTCTATACTCAAGCCTGGATGAAAAAATGGCGATGTCAGGACTTCTGCCTCTTGATTTCAAGATGCGAAACAAAAGAAAACGGCTGGGTTATTATGAATCAAAAACACTTCGCGGCCACTCCTTTCATTACAGTGAACCGATTTTACCGGGTGAGATGGAGTCCTCCGGAGATTTGAAAAAACCCGGATCCGATAAGGGAGAGCCAGGCATATGGAAGAAGGGACGTATAACAGGAACCTACCTGCATACAATGTTTAGAAATCAGCCTGATGTAATTCGCCATTTTTTTCTCGATTGACGAACTTTTACAATCCTGTTCCCCTGCAAGTATGATCCAAACTGACCAACCTTTTGAACTACTCTATGCCCCACTGCGTGACGGTGATACAATTGAGGCACGATCTCTGGAACAGGTGGAAAAAGAGTCTGCTCAATTTCCCCGCTTCACTACATTTTCGTCACATGAAAAAGAAGTTGTAAAAAGGATGATCCACACAACAACCTGTTTCAGCCAGGTTATTGATTCTGTAGAATTTATAAATGATGGCGTTAAAGGTATTGCCAGACTCCTCTCCGAAGGCGCTGTTATCATCACAGATACAAATATGGTCCGATCCGGGATATCATCGCATTATACCGGAAAATGGAAGAATGATACTATCTGTCTTGTAAGTGATCCAGAGATCATAGAGAAAGCGAAGCTTGAGTCCACAACGAGGTCCCATGTGGCTGTACGCGAAGCTCTATTAAAATATAAAGAACGCCCTGTTATTCTTGCATGCGGAAACGCCCCCACATTTCTCTATTCGGCCATCGAGACAATTGTAAAAAATGAGATCGATCCTGCACGTGTGGGAATCATCGCTTTTCCTGTCGGATTTGTAAATGTAGTCGAAGCAAAAGAGTATGCGATTCAATTCATGGAACACTTCGATTCTTCTGGAATTGTACTGAAAGGACGTTTCGGTTCTTCTCCCCTTGTAGTGAGTGCCATCCATGCAACATATAGATTGATCGATAAGATAGTATAAACACATGAAAAAGTCTGAAGATGAAAAAAGATATAACGTAATGGGCTCCGAGGTAGCTGAGGGCTATCGCTGTAAACCGGTAAAAAAAGATCCCGGCCGTCCGATCATGTATTTTAAACACCATATCCTTCTCTGCACAGGCGAAAGATGCAGAGGCGCTGCGGGAAGCAGAGACATCGCAGACGAGATGCGAGGGGAACTGGAGGATTTAAATCTCCATCGAGGAAGAGATCGAATCAAAGTAACACGTGCGAACTGTTTTGGTGCCTGCAGATTTCGCAGCGTGGCTGTTATATATGAAAATGGAACAGATCCAGTAAACAACTGTATCTGGATCAAACAGATCCATCGCTTTGATGCCCGATCGAGACAGACACTTTTTGAATCCTTGAAAAAAGGAGAGCCGATTGCTCAGGGTATTGCAGAAGATTTCATAATCCCCATGGACGAGCCAGAGGATTGTTGATTATGAGTATTCTTTCGGGAAACTCACAACTAAAAAGCGGATACTCCACGGGAACCTGTGCTGCTGCTGCGCTCAGCGCAGCCTTACAGCTCTATAAAACCGGCAAATCTACTCCGGAGCAAACTGTAGTGCTTCCCGGACAGGAGTCAGGCGAGCCGAAAGAAGTCATGAATACGGCGACACTGCATATTGAGCAAGCCTGTATAAAATACACAGACACCACTCCTGTTGCTTGCGCATCCGTACGGAAACCTGGAAATGACGACGCTGATGTTACAAAAAACGTATTGATTACGGTGGAAATCTCAGAAGATATCGAAGCATTTACCGGCTCAATGAATCCTGAGAAACACACTCCCATTAAAATCCATTCCCGAGTTTTTATTTATGCAGGCAGTGGTACCGGTGTAGCCACTCTTCGCGGCCTCAAAGTTCCTCCGGGATACCCGGCTATAAATCCGGGACCTTTAGAAATGTTTAAACGAATCACAGGATCTTATAATTTCGATAAGAATCTTTATATACTTGTATCCGTTGAAAACGGAGAAGAGGTAGCCCGTCAAACGGCCAACGAAAAAGTAGGAGTCCTTGGAGGGATATCCATACTGGGAAGCCGTGGCATAGTAAAACCTCTCTCCAACGAAGCTTACCTGGAGAGTGTCGCTGCAGAAATATCAGTAGCACTGGAGCTACATAACACTCTCTGTTTTGCACTGGGTAATTCATCCGTAACTGCTGCACTTGACAATGGTATTTGCAGCAAAGAGAACCTTATCGAAACCGGTAACTTTGTTAAGGATTCCCTTCTTCTGTTGAAAGGAAGACATATTACGAGACTTACATTTGTGGCAGGGACAGGAAAGATGGCCCGTGTCGCACTGGGTTATGGAAACACACACAGCCACCGTGGACCGGCCTCCCCGGCTGATATCTCTGTGTTTTCCGGTGTAATGGCATCCCGCGAAGACCTGGAGAGATTTTCCACATTTCGCGGCATGGAAGAAGATATCTCAATTCACTCGAATCACTCAAAAATAAAAATATTAGAATCGATTGCAGCTCAGGCTCTAAAAATGTTTCATACATGGATAGATGAGTGGAATCAAACTGTAACCCTGTCAGATACGATTCAAATTGACTCAATTTGCATGATTCTGTTAGCCTCCGCCGGAACCTTACATCAGAAATGCAACGAGCCTGATACAATCGATGCAAAGAATACGAAGTCCATGCCTGCCACTGATGCAAAGGAGAATATGAAATCATGATTACTATCGCCGGAAACGGACTCTCATCTTATGATCTTTCCACACTGCCTGCAAAAGTGCATGAAACAATATACGACTATATCATTCTCGATCGTAATTTCGAGTCTCAGTCAAATCTGGTTATATTAAAGAAACTTTTATCTGAAAATGAGCCTGCAAATGGATCTATTATTTTTGGAACCTTGCCGGAGTGTCAGAAGGAAATTCTCAATATTTTCAGGGATTTTACGGCAAAAAAGATACTCTATATAGTTACCGGAAGTCCCCTCTTTTTTAGCGGAACTCGCAGGCTAATTCAGTTACTGGAAGGCGAAATAGATTGGTTCGATAGATCCAATCACGTGAACATTCTAAATGGGACATCGACACTGGACCGAATCTGTGAGCACCAGGGTATTGACATGCGTGACACCGGATACTTCTCGCTTCACGGAAGAGATACGATTGACTACAATAAATTTCTAACGGAAAGATATACAGTCATTCTTTGTGATGCAAACACTCCGTCATTTTTGGCAGAGATACTTGCCTTTCTCGATCCGGATGATATCAGAATTACCATTTATTCAAAACTGGGTTACGCAAGCGAAAATATTTTCGAAATTGGACTTCATGATCTGGCTCATATAAAAGAGAAAGTTTCCCTTGATCTAACCCCGTTCACCATTCTCATTAAACGAAAATATGAAATCAGGATTCCCGAAATCTTTTCCGAGGAAAATCTTCAGTGTGATCCCGGTATGATCACAAAGGCCACAAAACGGTCCGTAATTCTATCTCAGCTATCACTCTCCCCTAGAATGACTCTATGGGATATCGGGGCTGGCAGTGGTTCTGTTGGAATTGAAGCGTCGGTGAGACATCATGTAAATTGTTTCTTCTTTGAGAAAAATCCCAAACGAGCCAATGATATTCGCACAAATTTGAGAAACCATAGAGTTATCGGTGCCAGGCTTTTTGTCATGAATGCACT
>JBNKQE010000390.1:0-4147 GCA_050295715.1 Leptospirales bacterium | reverse complement strand
CACGTATCTTCTCCGTAGCTGATGGGATCAACGAGTGTCTTCGGTGAATCCGTCAGGTAATCCCTGTATGATTGTCAGGAATGTTATATTGATATAACTCAATTCAGGTGTGGTGAATGAAATATATATTGGTAGAGTGATAAAAATGAAAAAAGTATTGCTGTATTCTGTTGGTTCGTGTTGACTACCACTTCCGTAAGTATAATTTACACGTAACTGCAGTAAGCCGGTCCGAATATGAATGAGATTTTGATCAGTAAATTTTGTAAGAAAATGAATGAATGGCCGAGTCGGACTTCATTGATTTCGCATGTTATTGATACGGCAAAAAAATATAACTATGTTTATATACCTGTTCTGGACGGCGATAAATATGCAGGCGTATGTGCAATGTATGATCTTCTGGGAAAGGATTTCGACCAGACCCTTGAGAGTGTAACGCTTAAAAGAACACCTACTATTTCTCAGGATTCATCTATTGAAGATGTTTACAGACTGATTCACTCCGGTGATTGGCCATGTGTTGTTGTTACAGATGCAGAAAGAGTCATCGGGCTTATTGAGCGAAGTATTGTTGATATTGTATGTTCTTCCCTGGAAGAATTCGAGAATGTTGACCATTCAGACTGCAACCCGTTGACGGATCAAGTTAAACTGAACTCATTTTACTTTTCACCAGGTCAGCTCAGGTTTGCCCTGTCCGGATCAGGAGCAGGTTTGTGGGACTGGCATATTCAATCCGGAGAAGCCTACTTTGATGCACGATGGGCAGAAATTATCGGATATACGTATTCTGAATTATTACCTGGCAGTTTTGAAACAATTGAAAAGCTCATCCATCAGGATGATCGGCAGAAAGTCAATGAATCATTGCAGCAACATTTCGACGGTATAACGAAATATTATGAAGTCGAATTACGAATGAAGCATAAAGACGGACATTTTGTCTGGATACAATCACGGGGTCGGGTTGTTGAAAGAGATACGAAAAACCGTCCTTTGAGGATGAGTGGAACTCACCTGGATATAACAGCGCGAAAAAAATCAGAGGAGCGGCTTCGGCTTGCCGCTACGGTTTTTGAAAATGCTCACGAAGGTATTATAATCACAAATGAAAATGGGGAAATCATTGAGGTTAATAATTCGTTTGAGAAACTGACCGGTTTTTCGTATGACGAGGCTGTTGGAGAAAATCCGCGAATATTAAAATCAGGTCGTCATAATGCACAGTTCTATGAAAATATATGGGACAGTATAATAAATAAAGGTTACTGGCTGGGAGAGATCTGGAATAAGAAGAAATCCGGGGAGATATTTGTTTCAAATACAACTATTCTTTCTGTAAGGGCGGATGAGAAAAGCATAAGTCATTTTGTTGGAATATTTACCGATGTAACTTTATTAAGAATGAAAGAGGAGCAGATTGAGCATTTTTCTCAATTTGATTCGTTGACGCACCTCCCCAATCGTCTTATTCTTGCAGACAGAATTGAACAATCCCTTGCTCGTGCGCGGAGAACCAAAACCAGGGTAGCAGTTGCCTATCTGGATCTGGACAGCTTCAAACCCATTAATGACAAGATCGGTCATGATGCTGGTGATCGTTTGATTTCCGAAATTGCCCTTCGACTCAAGGAAAACGTAAGGGAAGGTGATACTGTAGCCCGGCCTGGCGGAGATGAGTTTGTTTTACTTTTAACGGATATTGGATCTCGTGAAGAGTGTGAAAATACGCTGAAACGGCTGCTTGATATTATTTCAAAACCTTTTCCTGTTGATGGCCTTCCCATACATGTTACAATGAGTGTCGGTGTAACTCTGTACCCGGAGGATTCTTCAGATGCGGAAACGTTGCTTCGTCATTCGGATCAGGCAATGCATGAAGCAAAACAATCGGGACGCAATCGATATCACTTCTTTGACCAGGATCACGACAAAAGACTTCAGGCAAGATCCGAGGCTGCCGGTCAGATTAAAGAGGGCATTTTAAATGGAGAGTTCGTTCTCTATTATCAACCCAAAGTTAATATGCGTTTGGGAAGTGTATTTGGCCTGGAAGCATTGATCCGATGGAATCATCCACAGAAGGGTCTTCTTCAGCCATCGGAATTCCTTCCGATTATAAATGAAACGCCGATTGCCAACTTAATTGATGAATGGGTGATCGATACTGTTCTTTCAAAAATGCGTTCCTGGAAAGAGAAAGATGATCTTGAAATTAGCGTAAGTGTTAATATAAGCCCCGGTCACCTGCAGTCTTCCGGCTTTCCGGAGCTTCTGAAGTCTCTACTGGAGAAATATCCGGAAATTCCCAGTAGCTCTCTGGAGCTGGAAGTCCTTGAAACTGGAGCGCTGGAGGATATGGAGAGAGTCAGCCAGATTATGACTCAGTGCCGATCTCTTGGAGTCAGATTTTCTCTGGATGATTTTGGAACCGGATACTCATCGCTAACTTACTTTCGCCGATTGCCTGTGGATACACTAAAAATTGATCGTTCATTTGTAATGGATATGCTAACAAATGAAAATGATCTGGCAATAGTTGAAGGTGTAGTTGGACTTGCCAACGCTTTTTCCTGTCATGTTATTGCGGAAGGTGTTGAATCGACAGATCATGGAAGTCTTCTGTTGAAGCTGGGTTGCGATCGGGCCCAGGGGTATGGTATATCCAAACCTATGCCTGCAGATCAAGTCGCGGCATGGATACATTCGTATGATTCGCCTGTGGATTGGTATGACAGTTCTTCCGCGCAATGGAGAGTAAAAGACCTTCCTCTCCTCTCAATGGGGTTGATTCATGAAAACTGGGTGCATAGATTTATTTACTTTCTCAATCAAGATGAGATAATTGGAGAGGGACCTCCGCCCCTCGGGCACCACGATTGCCGTTTCGGCCAGTGGTATGATACAACAGGCAGGGCTCGTTACGGTCAGATGACTGAGTTTCAACACCTGCAGCCCATACATGAAACTATACACACTCTCGTCCTGGAGATGCATACGATGAAGATATCCGGGAGATCACAGGAGGCTCATGCTAAGATTCCGGAACTTCTTGAGCTAAAAGAGAGAATGATTGTTCAGCTGGATCGTCTCGTTGAGCAGGTTACAAAATTGATTATACCGGGCAGCGGCCGCGGTGTGTTTTAGGGGAACATTGGCCGTGTTTTTTCGTTCCCGATCCATATTGTTACCAATGCCGCAAGGTGTTGTTGACACCCATGAATGATTTTTTAGTCTGCATGCATTCATCCGGAGAATACACATGGGCAAAAGCAGACAGATCATTGTTCTAAGAAAAGATTTGAAAATGCGAAAAGGAAAAATGGTCGCACAGGGTGCGCATGCCTCAATGCAGGCTATTCTCAATGAAATGCACAGGGGTGAGGATGGCACTCTGACTCTCAAACCGGATGCCGCTATGAGCGACTGGTTGTCCGGACATTTTACAAAGATATGCGTCTCCGTTGACAGCGAAGAGGCCCTGGACGATATCTACAGCCAGGCTGTAAACGCGAAGATTCCCTGTGCAATGATTGTTGATTCGGGAAAAACTGAATTTCATGGTATGCCAACCAGGACAGCTGTTGCTGTAGGTCCGGCTGATGAAGACATTGTTCGCTCTATAACCGGTCAGCTTCCGCTTCTGTAATTGTAATGCAGCGATTTCGCACACTGTTCTTGCCGCTCATCCGAAATCATTCATGCGTATGACAGAGTTTTCCTTCGTCCAATAAGTTATAATAGAACGGGATATAATTGAGTTAGTTTTTCAGGCTGTATTGCAAGGTCTCCTGCACAGACTGTCGATTGAATTGATAGAAACGTATATATACTCGAGGATAAAATGCTTACGGAAACTGAATTGACCGTTGAGGGGTTTGAGATTGTAACAAGGCACCTGATTCTTGATCGAGACCTGAATCATTTCGGTAATCTTTTTGGAGGAACTCTTCTGCACTGGCTTGATGAAAGTGCTTATCTGTATACTGTGGAGCAGTCGGGTTATGGCAACCTGGTAACTGTTACTGTTGATGGTGTACATTTTAAATCACCCGCAAGACGCGGTGATGATATTGTAATATTTGGAAAGATAGTAAAAACGGGGCGAAGCAGCATAAAGGCTGATATGAGAGCCCTGGCCAAG
>JBNKQE010000389.1:0-4160 GCA_050295715.1 Leptospirales bacterium | reverse complement strand
CCGATCTCTTCTTTCTGGAAGTCCTCCGTCACACATAATCCCGCCCTCGTGCTCCACGCACCCACCTGTTTTCGAAACCAAGAAATTCAAACGCTGTAAATTTTACTTTCCTTTAACAATTATATTTCACTTACGCCCCAAACAAAAAAAAGCCGGGCATATACCCGGCCAGTGGATGATTGCGCAATCGATTGTTTGTAAGTTTTGTATAATCCTGTTACCCGCCGGTGTTTACGTCGCAGGTTTCAGGGCTTTTTGTTTGCCGATTTTCTCCACGGTTCGGCCGCCGAAGTAGAAGCCGGTGGCGGTCATGGCCCAGCTTGCGATCTGCTCCAGGATGGCGTGATCCACGGCCAGGGCCGGTACGATGGTTACGAAATAGAGACCTTCCGCTACAGACTGCGGGATTTTGAAGGTAATCCCTGTAGTCGTAAAGTTTGCGATCTCTGTTATAGCAATGGACTCGCCGGTTGAGGCATGGACCAGATAAAATCCAGCGCCTGGAAGCTCTGCATCGTAACTCAGGTTTTTGCCATTGACGATACACATATCCCCCGGATGGGCCATATACTTATCCACAACTTCCCCGTCGACTTCCAGGGTTGGCCTGGAGTGATTGAGAAAATTCGTAATAAGGGGCTTCTTGCTGGAAGTGCCTACCTTTTCAACCGACGCGCTGCTTATAAAGAGTTGCTTGAACTCTTTTACAATGCGCGTGCGAATCGTAACATTGTTTCGGCCCGGTCGAAAGGTATCCTTCTCCGTTTCAAACCCACCAACCACGTGGGGCGAAAGGACAGCAAAGCCCAGATCAATGGAGTTCCCTCCCTGTCCAGAAGGTTTTCCATAATAACCCGCTGCATGGACTCCAGAACCGCGCGAATATCGGGGAGAGTTACGGTAGATCCATAAGCCATCTGCCTTTGCAGCTCCTCCCGATCGACTTTTTTCAAAGCACGACTGCGGCTGAATGAGAAATCAATTCAAAGATTTTTTCGATGAAAATGTCGGTTAAGACTCTATCCTCAGAAATTTTTTTGAAAAATGTTAATGAAGCACTAACTGAAGCATAGACAGTTAAAATTGATCCTAAAAAAGCAAGGATATCATTTGAATCAGCGTTCTAGAATTTTCCATTATACGTCTGATGAATTATGGTTGAAAAAAAATATATATTCCAATCGCAATGAAAATGAGGAATGTAATTAATGAATTATAGGCAATAAATTCAATTTTTAGTTTTTGAACTAGTAAAAAGAATTTTTTCTTCATATTATCCTCTGTAGTCAATTTCGCAGAACGTTTTGCGAATACCCGAAGATGCGACCGAAAGGAGCAATTTGGGCGGAGCGAAGCGTAGCCGGGTATTCGCTGTTAGCTGAAGTAATACAGCGCCTTTAATCAAGTAATTCTTTTCCAATTGAAAATAGTACTTTTATTACTAATAAGATAATTATCGTGACTGATAGTGTTGATATCAATAATAAAAGCAAACCTTTTCCACTATGGATCTTATTAATAAGAATATAAAGGCCAATAGGAACATTCAATAAAATCCCAGTTATTAACCCCGGTGCATATTTTTTTAATGCAATAGTCGCTATTAGGTGAGGGAAAATAGTGTTGAGTATCATCATTGTTACAAAGCCCAAGAATAAATATTTTGATATTATAGAAGTTTCTGAAAAAATTAAATATTGAAATGTTACTAAATAACCAATAGCTGTTATCACAATCACTGCAAATCGAAATTCATTCGCTGAAATTTCTTGATGGAAGCTTTTAGCATACTTACTCCATTCAGGAAGCCATAATGCTTCTTCAATATTGTGTATGCTGAATCCTAGAATAAATAATATTTCAATCATAACATCTCCTGGGTGGACCATGTATTATTTCAGCTAACGAATCGATTTTTCCCGAAGTTGGCCACACACAGTGTGGACAATTTGTCGCAGCCCGTGCCACCTCGGCAACCTTAATTCTCTCCCCAAATTGTTGCCGGGAATTGGTGGCCGGAGCGAAGCGGAGAGGGCAAGACCGAGCGCGGGCCGAAGGTCCCGCAGCGAAGTGGGAAAAATTTAGTTAGACGCAGGAAACGACTTTGTAGCATTTTAGGTGTTTATACCTCATTCAGGTAATGAAATTATGATTATACAATTGTTTAAAAAATCTTTGATACATATCTTTATTGAAATAAAAAGGACCAATATTCTCATAATATGATTTCTCATTGCAATCATCCCAAGCGAATTTGGACCATGTATAAAATTGATCTCTTCTTTCAATTTCTACAGTTATTCCACCGCAACATAAATCTCTACATTCAGGACAAATATATATAGGCAAGGTATAGGACTTAGAAAGGATATTGTCTATGCATTGATTGTTAATATCCTGGAAACCATCAACTAAACAACCTGTAAGATCCAGCTGTCCTTTGGTATTGAATTGAGAAAATAATGATATGCCATCTATAATAAAATCAATAGATTTTCGGTGTTGCTTAGTTATAAAGCCGTCTGAGATTCCGTTTCTAACCAAATATTGAATTTCTAACTCAGAAAAATTCACATTTAATACCATTTAATATTAATTAGCCAAACCTTGTTTAATTAGTTGTAGTATCAAGCTTGGAATTGACTCTAAGCCTTTAAGACCTAATTTGCCGAGATGGGTTTTTGCTTTACTAAGAAAGGTATCATTGTTTAGACTTTCAAGCAAATTATGGGCTGAGTATGTTAGCTGAAGTGGTATGTTCTTAATCATATAAGAATTGTCAGAACCAAGTGTATAGGGTTCAGATGATGCATTAATGAAATCTGCATCAATCAAAATTCCAATATGATAAAGAATTGATTCCTCTTTTTTATTAAGGGATTTCAAATTCTCTATTACATCTGTTGGAAAAACAGAAAAAGTATCCTGTTCTTCCATGAATTGCAAAACATGCTTTATAGTGTTGATATCAAGTTTCATTTTAGTTTAGTTTATCATTTCTTGCGCATAACGTATTCTTTTTACCGAAGTTGGCCGCAGGCCAATTTGCCGAAGCCCGACCGCATAGCCGAACCTATTATCTCTCCCCAAATAGTTCGGCGTTTATGCGGCGACCGAAGGTAGAGGGCGAGGCCAAGGCGGGTCCAAGTGGCCCGCCGCAGCGGTAAAAACGGAAGTTATGTGCAGTTTGCAATATCATTAGATACCCTTTTCGAACGAGTATTCTACATTTTCTTCGTTTTGTATCAAAGTGATGTTGTAATAATCCCCATCTGTTGTTCCAGAAATATAGATTTTGTCAATTCTTTGGTTGTTTCGCTCTATGCTTATATAACCACTCCATTGACGATTCTTGGTATTGATATCTAAGACAGAGGAGTTGTCAGGAAGGTCGATGCCATACAAGGGAGCATGAGCTTTTGAGATCATTTCAAAAACTTCTTCTATAGATTTATTCTTGAAGATTCCAGAAGCAGCCCGAGATTCATAGAACAAATGTGTCTCAAGGTCAATTTCCTCTCCATATTTAATGAAGACTGAATCATCTTTGTTTAAGCAGTTTCCTAGTGGATCATCACATGAAATTGAATTCTGCGAAAAAGAAGTTCTTTCATATTTGTTGTCCAAATACTCAACTAATGAGTTGTATGTTTCAATAGACTGATCATTAGACTTGATGGTAATCACATCTAATTTTTTTAAAGTTGGCTCATAGACCCATCCTTTTGAATTGTCTTGAGTGAGGACCTGTACATAAGGAGCATTAAATTCAATGCCTCGAATAACTGTCTTGAATCTATTATTAGATGCAACCCCAGTAAGCTGAATAACCTGACCTTCATTTAAGAGCAGAAAACCTTCTGCGTTTATATCCGGAATTTGTTTAACTCTCGTGTCTGATATCCAGCTATATCTATAATTGTGTAAAATGCTATTGGTAAAGGCGCTATAATTTTCTGCCTGATCAGTTAATGGTTCTTTACAAGAAAGCAAAGTGAAAATCATAAATATAGTATATCTCAATTTTTTACTCCAGATGCCGATGCAACATTGCGCTTAACGAAAAAGGATACCCGAACGTTTTTGACCGCAGGCCAATTTGCCGAAGCCCGACCGCATAGCCGAACCTATTATCTCTCCCCAAATAGTTCGGCGTTTAT
>JBNKQE010000388.1:0-4167 GCA_050295715.1 Leptospirales bacterium | reverse complement strand
ATATAAAGTGATTTGGAGATCAAAAGTGGAAATTGATTATACGGTTTGAAGTATCCCAAGTCACAACCTCCTAAGAGTCAATGTCAAAACAAGATCAAGTGTGGCAACCCTCATGAAGTTAAAAAGAGATGAAGTGGTAACAATCACCTTGTGCAAGCTCAAGCTAAAGAAATGTATTTTATATTTAATCTTGAGTATAGGTATGCCGCTCTATCAAGAGGGATACTACATAGATTGTCAACAAAGTCTCATGCTCAACAAAAGCCTAAATACCCAAGTGAGGTGAGTGAAACACAATGGCCACACACACTCCACATCTCACTAAACCAGGAAAAATCAGATGGTCCGGTTTGGCAAATCGGATGGTCCAGTTTTTATGACTTCGGCTTCTTGTTTTATTTTCTTCTATCTTGGTCCCTTGATGCCTTTTAGTCACTTTTCTAGCTTCAAAACACCTTGAATCTTCAAATCTTCAAGTTTAGCTCCTTCCTCAGTTTGGCTTTGAAAACTGTAAAAATTGGAATTATGGGCGCCGGTGTTGTTGGGCGAGGCGTCATCAAATCATTAAGAGACCAGGGTCTGTCACTGGAAAGTCGTTCGGGTCTTCGGTTTGAAGTTGTAGCTGTATTTGATCGTAGCTATAAAAAGAAGCGTGAGTTTCTTGCCGGAATTCCTGCCTCGGATGATCCGTCTTTCGTAATTGATAATCCGGATGTGGAGATTGTCCTTGAACTGATCGGCGGAATTGATCCGGCACATGACTTTATAAGAAAAGCCCTGCAGTCTAAAAAGTCTGTGGTTACCGCCAATAAGGCCCTTCTTGCAAAGTATGGAAAAGAACTCTTTGCCATGGCTCGTGAAAATGGAGTTGAGATCGGATTTGAAGCGGCTGTGGCCGGAGCTCTTCCTGTCATAAAAAGCCTGAGAAGAAGTCTTATTATTAATGAGATTCATGCCTTCTACGGAATCTTAAACGGTACATGCAATTTTATAATCAGCCGCATGCAAAAAGACGGGATGGATTATGAGGCCGCTCTGACTCTTGCCCAGGAGAAGGGCTTTGCCGAGGCAGATCCCTCGTTTGATGTAAATGGAAATGATGCGGCTCAAAAACTGGCCCTGCTTGCCGGTCTTGCCTTTGATACGTTTGTTCCCGAAGAGCAGGTCTTTGTCGAGGGAATCACATCACTGCGAAAGCTGGATCTTGATCTTGTGGCCGATATGAATCGTGTTATACGGCTTCTGGGAGTTGCTCGAAAAATGGATGATGGCCAGGTTCAGCTTCGGGTCCATCCGGCCATAATCCCCGAGGGACACATCCTTGCCCACGTGGAAGAGGAAAAAAACGCAGTATTTTTTGATACAAGTCACTCGGGACCTGTGCTTATTATGGGTCAGGGTGCCGGTTCACTTCCGACCGCTGCGGCTGTCATAAGTGACCTTGTATTTATCGGACGCAATGGACACGATACGGAAAGGTGGGTTGCCGGAGATGTTAAACTTCAGACGACGACCGAGAATCGATATCGCTTTTACCTTCGTTTCCAGACAGTAGATAAAACCGGAGTTCTTTCGGAAATATCAAGAATTCTGGCAGAAAACGATATCTCCATAGCCACCGTTCACCAGCAGGAAGGGGAGCAACCCATTCAGCTGGTTGTAATTACCCACGAAGCCGATGAAAGTTCGCTTATGGGAGCTCTTGAGAAGATTAACGATCTTGATATTGTGCTCGCTCCCACTGTATATATTCGAATGCTTGAAGATCTATGACTTCTACTTCTGCTTGCGGAGGTAAAACGTCCTCCGGGGAGTTTCAATTACGAGTGGCACTGCATGATACCGGGGATGGTGATAGTCATCTGGATCTGTTTATAGATGTCAGCGCAAGTGAAAGACTTGTAACAATGGAAATTCCAGCGTCTGCAGAGTCTTTTCTCAAGAAGTCTTTCGGATCAGAAAATCAACTTCATTTAAAGGGAACCATTCCCGGCCCTTACTCAGAAGGGTGTCTGATAACCGGAATACGCAAAGCGGACCACAGAAGGTTGTATCTGGAATATGAGGGTGAAATTACCGGCGCCAGAGGAACTCTCACACACATCGCAGACGGAACCTATTCCGGTTATTTACCGGGACCCGGGCAGGCTGCCTGCATAAGTATTTTGTAAGAGGGGTCCGTGCTGACTGTTTTTCAACAATATCCGTGTTCACTGGAACACGGCGGGAGTTATTATCCCTGATTCCATGGTCTTCAGGCAATGAATCTCTCTCTTTTTTTCTGTTGCTAATTCTATGGCGGGGATGAAATTGGGAAGGAATTCAGGGGTAACGGATAAAACGGCTCCTGATAAGAGTTTTTAATACTAACTTATAATTGGAGAGGGCGAAATTCGCCAGGTGTTATTATGCCAGTACCGTTTATTGATCTAAAAAGATTTGAAGATGGCTTCCTTGATACATGGAATGAAAAGGTCGCCGATATGACACGTAATACTCAGTTCGTGGGTGGACCGGAAGTAGATAAACTCGAGAAGACTCTGGCCGAGCAAAATGGTGCAAAATTTGCTGTGGGCTGCTCCAGTGGAACCGATGCGATTCAGCTGGCACTGAGAGCAGTAGGTGTGGGCCGTGGAGATGTAGTTCTTGTTCCCGATTCAACGTTCTGGGCAACATTTGAAGCTGTTGTTAATGTAAACGGCGATCCTGTTACTGTTGATATCAATTCTGATGACCTGCAGATGGACTTTGAAGCGTTCAAAGCTGCTGCTGAAAAACATAAGCCGAAAGCAGCCATTCTTGTTCATCTCTATGGATGGGGTTCTGCTAAACTCGATGAATTTCGTTCTTATTGCCGGGAAAAAAAGATTCCTCTTATTGAGGACGGCGCTCAGTCCTACGGTGTAGAGTGGAAAGGCAAGTCCATATACAGCGAAGCACATATTGGAACTATCAGTTTTTATCCTGCGAAAACTCTGGGTGCTGCCGGTGATGCAGGTGCTGTAATTACTGACAGCGAAGAGGTTGCTGAAAAAATGAGATCGCTTGCCAATCATGGACGTGAGCAGCATTACGCTCATGGCGATGTAGGCTGGAATGCAAGACTCTCCAGTATCCAGGCGGCTTTTCTCAACCAGTCACTGGAACATTTTCCGGCAAGATTGGCGAGCCGTCGTGCGATTGCAAAAAAATACGAAGAAGTATTGCCTACCCTTGGAATCAACTGTGTAAAACCTCCGGAAGGATATACAGAGAACGGATATCTGAACGTGACTCTGCATGATCCTGAAGTTCGCGAAAAACTTAAAAAAGCTCTGGGCGATGCGAAGATCGGATTTGGTGTGGTTTACCCTGGACCGATTTCCGAGCAGAAGGGCGCTGAAAGCTACATCAAGGCAAAAGAGGGTGGAAAGAATGCAAAAGATCTCTCCGAGAGAGTTCTCAATTTGCCGCTTTTCCCGTATATGACAGACGCCGAGTTTGATGAAGTAATCGAAACTCTCAAAAAGGCTCTGTAAGTCTGTAGGAAAACTTCTATTGCTCTAACCTGTTTCGCATAGTATTTTGCCGTGCGAAGCAGGTTGAACTCCAGCCTCGATCTCACCTGTCATTTCAATTTTTTTGTATTCTAATCGTAAGTCGCTGATAAGTTCCTGTCGCTATCGACAGATGTTTTCAGGGCGAAAATCCATGGAATTAATATTATAATAGATTTGCGACTCTGTTAGATGTGGTTGGAGTTTGATAAATTCCAGCTACAGAAAAACCATATTTAACTGGTCTACAAATCCCTGGATTTTTTCTAAATGAAGATTTTTCGCAAATCCAAAACATGTATCGCCCTCCCCCGAGGGTGGCATTTCATAGTTTGGTGGGGGGATTATTCTTTCTCTTTTATACTTGAAAACTCCCCGTCTGGCCCGCTGCTCACCGATATCATGGAGTATCTAATTTTACAAGCTAATTGTCAAATCTTGAATTCGCATAATCTACAGGTTTTGTTAATTATACGCAACATTTTGTAAAAATATAAAATAATGATGTAGCATATTAACTTCTGAATGCTGATTAATATAAAAAGTGGATAACCACTCACCACGTATTATGTGATTGAGAAATTAGAGTCCCTTCCATTATCGGAGCAAGCGGACATCCCTGTCCGGTTGC
>JBNKQE010000387.1:0-4167 GCA_050295715.1 Leptospirales bacterium | reverse complement strand
AGAGCCTCAGGCATGTCGGAAATACAAAATAAAGAAATACAACGGACAGGCAAATTCCACTCACTGAAAATAAAGATTACCCTGGTTTATATGACCCTGGCGGTGTTAAACATAGTCTTTTTCAGTGCCATGACCTTTGAAAATCAGACGGATCTTCTGCTTGAGAATTTTAAGTTCCACTCTCACGACCTGGTTCGAACTGTTCTGGATGATATTAATGCATCCAGCGAAACAGGAGAACTTAATATGGAGAGGATTACCGATACACTGTTGAATCGTGGAATAAAACAATTTTTCATTCTAAACCGTGAAGCTGAAATCGTGAAATATTTTCCTCAGGATATTACTCCTCCGTCCAGCCTTCCCGAGAGTCTAAAACGTCGTGTGATGGAAATGGCAACCACTTCTACTCTTTTTCGTTCTCGTTACAACCTGGAACTGAATGAGCAAGATTTCGCCGTAGATTTCATACTACCTCTTGGTGGAAAGGATGGAGAGGAGCAGTTTCTTTCTACGACTCTAAGTGTGAAGGCGGCGCAGGAGCGATTACATTTACTGTATGTCCAGATTGGTCTGGCTATCGGATGGGGAATATTTCTCCACCTTATTGTCGCTATTTACGTTTATCGTGTTATATTTCAGAGGATTGGTATTTTAAAAGAGACAAGTAATTTGATGGCAGGAGGTGATCTGACCGCGCGCGCCTCCTGGAAGACAAAAAGCAATGACGAGCTTGATGACCTGGGCAGCACATTTAACTTTATGGCCGAGAAAATTGAAGAGCACCTGAACACGGTAACTCGTTTGAATTCCCAGATTCAAAATGAGCTGGAGATTGGAAAAGAGGTGCAGGAACTATTTCTTCCGCGAAGAGAAGTTTTTGAAGATTATAAAATGTATGTATTTTATCGTCCACTAAGAGAGGTGAGCGGTGATATTTATAAATATTACAGATACAGCAATGGATCTCGTGGATTATTCTTTGCTGATGCATCGGGACATGGAGTCTCGGCAGCTATTATTACAACAATTACTATAATGAGTCTTGATACGGTTGTTAAACGTGTGTTTACTCCGGATAAAATTCTTTCGCTTTTGAATACTCAGCTAACGGCGAGATTGGAGAGTACATTTTTCTGTACGGGTGTTTTCTTTCTTTTTGATCCTGACGGTACAGTAAGTTTTACAAATTCCGGTCACAATCCTCCATTGTATCTGCCCGCTCACACCAATGAAATCCATGAGCTTGAGAAGGACGGACCTCCACTCGGTATGATGGACGATCTTGAATATGATATGAAGCAGATACAGGCGAAACCTGGAGATCGTTTTTTTATCTATTCGGACGGTCTTGTTGAGGGAGCTGATGTAAACAAGGTTCAATTTGGACTTGATAAGGTAAAACAGAGACTGAAAGAAAATCGAAATCGCACCACTAAAGAGAATGTTGATCTGATCTTCGCAGAGCTGGATGCTCATACCGAAGAGTATATGGATGATGTAAGTATTATTTATCTGGAGATTCCCGGATGAGAAGGTTTCTTATAATAGGACTTCTTCTCATTCAGATTCCGTTTTTTATACTGGTATCCAGGTCGATTGTTAATGTAACAATATTACAGCTCAGGTATCAATTGACAAGGGAACGATTGTTGAATTACGAATTATCGTCCCGCGTCCTGGAAACTCGATTTCGAAAGCAACTTGCCAGCAGAGATGATGTCTCCAATGAAATTAAAATGAATGTCCTGGAATCGAGCATTCTTAACTTCGATACAAAAAGCGAACAGATGGAGTTAACACCAACCCAGGTAATGGGGTTGTGGATAGTTAACTTTGTTCGTGCTCTCTCATTGAAATCTTTATTGAGCCTCGAAGATGACCAGGAGAAGCTGTTGATGCTTCAATATGCCTTTTATCTTGAGAGAAATCGTAGATATGATGCGGCTGCAAAAAAATACTTAGAACTTGAGCCATTACTCGATACCGGTAAAAATGATGATCAGGGGTTTGTATTGCTTCACGGTGGTTACAGTCTGGCAATGCTTGGTAAGACTAAAGAGGGAATAACGGAATTGGAGAAAGTCATTGATCTTTACGATGGAACTCACTATTCAAAAACCGCAATATTATTGTTAAATTTATTACGAGAAGGTGAGCACAGAAAAGAAAAAATTGAAAAAGCATATTCCAATGAAAAAGACAGGGCGGAAGCTTTTTTCAATGCGGGACAGTATGCAGAGGCAGTGAAACGTTTCGAAAACGTAGAGAATTTGCAAACTGAAGATAAATATATCTTATCGAGAAGTTACGAAGAGACCGGACGTATTAAAAATGCCGTTGATGGATATGTTGAAATTGTAAAAAAAGCTGATGATCAGGATCTTGCCAAAGAAGCCAATCGTCGGCTTCTCATGATAGGCAATTTCTATGGCGGCGGCAAAGAAATGAGTAAATTTGCAGAACAGAATGCAAAAAAACTGGGAGATGAAGAGCTTGTCGAAGAAGTAAAAGATGGCGTAGAATTGCAGCTAAAACCCGTTGTTATTGAAAAAATTGCAGCAAGAGCCAGAGAAGAGAGCCAGGAAGATACCGGCGTAGATGCCAAAAAACTCGAAGAGATTCGAGACGAATTAGAAACTTCACTTGATATTCAATCCGAAAGCATTGAGATTATTAAGGAAGATGTTAAAAAGGAAGCGGAACTGGAGATCAAAAAAGAGGAACCCGTTATCGTCGTCTCCAAACCTGTTCCACAGTATGGGCCGGCTCCGCGTTTGTATATAGAGTTTGTGGATGGTCGAAAAATATATAGTCAGAGACTTATCTGGGAAGAAGGTTCCGTTGTTCTAAAATCCGGAGAGTATAATATCACGTTACCGGTAACGATGGTGGGTGATGTAAGCATGGATGAAGGATCAGGCGATACAAAACACTATGAAATGCACTTTAAACTGGGAAATGGAAAGATAATTAAAGGAATAGAATTGAAAAAAGAAGGTGGCAATTTCATTATTATAAGTAGAGGAGCCGGGCAAGTTGAGGTATCTCTCGATGATATAAAAGAGACAAATGTTCGGCTAAAAAAATGAATCATGAATTTCTTACGGAAAAAATATCTGAGTAACCCACTCCGTAAGATCTATGGGCGGATGGGGTGGATCCTATTAATCATTTTGTTTTTCCCCGGTATATTGCATGCAGACCTTATACGATTGAAAAACGGAAAGGTCGTTGAAGGATTTTTCGCATCGCAGGAAGGCAATACTTTAATTTTTGATACCTTTGAAGGGAAAATTGAAATTCCTGCCAGTGAAGTCGTAAAGATGGAAGTGGGCTATACCGGAGTTCCGGTATGCTATGCGACAGAGGAAAATTCCAGCGTGAATTGCAATGCCATCCTTCACTCAGTGGATGAGAAACAGGCAACAATTGTTCCCTCCCGCGGAAGTCTGGAACGACGCAATATTCCAATGAATGAAATTATCTATCTTGAATTTCGAAAAGAAAAACCGGATCAGAAGATTATAAATTTACTCGGAAAAGGATTAAACATTCGGATAAAAAGTGACAGTGTGGATGATAAGGGAAAAGCAAGTTATTTGGTAGGTGAGATAACTCGCATTCGCACGGGTAGCATGAACATTAAGACTAAAGAAGGTAAGAATAAGACATATAAGGAATCTGACTTAATGTCGGGAATTCTATATATACCGGGTAGAGAGCCTGTTATAAATGGAAAAGAGTTTGTATATTCAAAGTTCTTACCCGGTGTTTATCAAATAATGAAAGGTCGATACTGGACCGGGGGGACGATGCTCTTACTTCTTACTTCTGCAGCCGTTGGTGGCGCTTCAGAGGTTTATCTGGCCAATACCGTAGATGAGGACACTTATAATGATCCGCTTTATCCTCTATTTAATGAAGATAAATATAGACAGAGGTTTCAGAATCACTTAAATAACCAGCGTGCCATTGGTGCTGCAGCAGCGGCAGTTTATATCTATCACATGATTGATGTTAAGATCTGGAAACTTGAACCTGTAGACGGCGGGATTGTATTCCCGGAGTCAACAGAAGAGACGGGTTATTTGAAGCTTGATTACTTACCTGAACGTAAAATGCGCTATGGATCCTTCAGTGAGGGTACTTATATTGGTTTGTCCT
>JBNKQE010000386.1:0-4236 GCA_050295715.1 Leptospirales bacterium | reverse complement strand
AAATACTGGTGGAAAGGATCTTATGCAGGAGGAGAGGGACAGGCTTATTTTGATGACCGTGGATTTGATGAGAGTGTCCAGGGCTATGTGGTGGGAATAGTTGTGCCTGTAAGAGATGGGAATGAGATTGTTGGGATCTTGAAGGCGAATATAAATATATTATCACTGCTTTCGCGAAATCTGGTCAGTGTGGGTGGCAAATACGAGGTTGAAATCTCATTGATTCGCGAGGGAGGAGAGATCGTATACAGAGAAGGAATAGAACCGCTATCACAAATTGTCAGTGATCAATTGAAAACATTTATTGCCACCGAGAAACGTAATACCGGTATACTCGAAGAACAATGGAATGGAAACAAGTACTTAACCGCATATTATTATATTGATGTTCCTGTTGGTGGATTGGAATCACCGCATGCATCTGTAGAAGAATCCGTTGATCATCGGAGAGGAAATACAAATGAATCCTGGATAATTGTAGCCAGTGAAGATTTTGATACAATAATTTCAGAGAGTAATGAAAAGTTGGAGGCTCTACTATTGCTGGGTCTTTTAATAATTGGTGTAATTGGTATCGGTGCATGGCCATTGGCCGGACGTATGGAAGCTCTTATAGAACAACGGAATAACGAACTTGAACTGGCAATTGTGGAAACGGAGAGGGCTAACGAAGCAAAAAGTGTGTTTCTTGCGAGCATGAGTCATGAACTCCGAACTCCCCTGAATGCGATTCTGGGGTATGCGAGAATATTGCAGAGTGATCAGTCATTAAAAAGTGATACAATAGAAAAGCTGTCTATTGTTGAGCGGAGTGGCAATCATCTGCTCACATTGATAAATGATATTCTGGATCTATCAAAAATTGAAGCTGGAAAGGTTGAGATTACCCCTTCCGAAATAAATATGCAATCATTATTTAATGATATTGTCTCTATTTTTGAGATGCGTGCCAGACAAAAAGGTCTGGACTTTAAGTATGAACGGCGTTTCAGTTCATTATTACAGGAACCTGCAGGGTTGCCTCTATATATTTTTGCCGATGAAAAAAGAATCAGACAGGTTATGTATAATCTTCTGAGTAATGCTATAAAATTTACTGAGAAAGGATATATAATATTAAGACTTACATACTTTCCGGAATCGGTTCTTGTGGATGTTGAGGACAGCGGCCGAGGGATAAAATCGGACGATATGGAATCGATATTTGACCCATTTCACCAGGTGGGCGATCAGCAAGACCAGGAGGGTACCGGTCTTGGACTGTCTATTTCGCAAAGGCTGGTGAATCTTATGGGCGGTAAGTTGATTGTTGAAAGCAATCAGGGACTGGGCAGTGTATTCAGTTTTGAACTTCCTCTGAAAATTGTAAATTACACGAAAAATTACGGAGATTCAAACACCTATTGGGATCTTTCTCTAAAGGTAAGAGGATATGAGGGGGAGCGAAAAAAAGTTCTCGTTGCAGATGATCTCCGAGCAAATCGTATGGTTGTGGCTGATCTGCTGGAGCCTCTTGGATTCGATATTATTCAGGCATGTGACGGACTTGAAGCTGTTGACATGGCCCGATCTGAGAAACCTGATATAATCCTTATGGATATGCGAATGCCTGTTCTGAATGGATTTGAGGCAACAAAGAAAATAAGGGCTATCCCTGAACTTTCGCAGTGTGTTATTTTCGCTTTTTCTGCCAGTGTATTCAAGGAACAAAAGCAACAGGCAGTCGAGGCCGGATGCGTTGCATTCTTATCCAAACCGATTGATACGGAAGAACTTTACATATATTTTGAGAAACATTGCAATATAAAATGGATTGAATCAAAGGATGAACCGGAAAAAGAACAAATTCAGTTTACCTGGCCTCACCCGGATGTATTGAAAGAGTTAAGTATTTTAGTAAAATCCGGGGAGATAAAATCAATTCGTGAAAGAATTAATTTGCTTCGTAAGGAAGATCCAGAACTAACAGAATTCTGTGAACATATTGATAGTTTAGTGACGAAATTTAAATTAAAAGAGCTCTCCAAATTTTTGGAAGGCACAGATCTTGGCGGGTAATGGAAATGTCTTTAGCAACTGTCTTAATTGTGGATGATCAGGAAGATAATATAGCTGTCCTGTATACATTCCTGGAGGAGAATACTGATTATTCTCTTCTGGTTGCCACAAATGGTCAGAGTGCACTGGATATTGTGAAAGAGAAGAAGCCGGATATTGTTCTTCTTGATATTATGATGCCCGGTATTAACGGTTATGAGATCTGTCGTCGAATGAAAGAGGAGGAGACGACAAAAGATATTCCCGTTATTTTCATGACGGCCCTCTCCGATACGAAAAACATTCTCGAGGGGTTTGCAGCTGGAGCTGTTGATTACATTACAAAACCTTTTCAGCAGGAGGAGATTCTGGTAAGGATTCGTACTCATTTGAAAATAAGTCAGTTGCAAAACGATCTACAGAAGAAGAATGAAGAGTTAAAGGCCTTCTCGCATACAGTGGCTCATGATTTAAAGAATCCTCTGAATAGTATTGTAATATTAACAGATATAGCAATTGAGAATTGTGAGGAGGGAATCTCTCCGGATAGTAACATCGGTGATCTGAAGAAAATTAAGGAAATTACTTTTAAAGCAAATTCAATTATTGATGCGTTATTACTACTTGCTGATTCTTCAAGGGTTAATGACCTGAAGAGTGAATCCTTTAATATGACATCGGTGATCTCCGTTGTGATGGATGGAATGAGTGAGGTCATTAAGAAATATCAGGGGAGTATTAAAACACCTGAAGAGTGGCCGGATGTAATCGGATATGCTCCGTGGGTTGAAGAAGTCTGGATTAATTATATTAGCAATGCAATCAAGTATGGAGGGAGACCTCCGGAGGTAAAGATTGGCTATGACCTATTTCCTGACCATGTAAAATTCTGGGTGAAGGATAATGGACCAGGGCTTTCTGATGACCAAATGAAAAATCTATTTATTCCCTTTTCTCGCCTTGATAAACAAAAAGCCGAAGGTCATGGACTGGGACTGAGTATTGTTTCACATATTATGAACAAACTGGGTGGTCAGACCGGTGCGGAATGTAAAAAAGATGAGGGTTGCCTTTTTTATTTTACGCTTCAGCGTGTTAGATAAAGTAAATTCACTTTTCGCCTCTTTTTCTATTCTGTTTTCCCTTAATGGCCCTGTACAGTTCGAGAGGAGATGTTTCGTTCTTCACGGCGATTTCTTCCAGGGTAAGATCCGGATTCACTCCCTTCCAGCCTTTCTCCCTTAATGATGAAACTGCCTCTTTCAGGTTCATATCCATTTTTCCTGAAAATTTTTTAAGAGTCATTTGTTCTGCATGACCTATGGGTGGTTTGTGATCCGGAGATTTAACCCAGTGCTTTTCATGGAAAAAATTACTCAATTGAATCAACTGTGCTATCGGAGGAATTTTGAATATAGCTCCTGCCAGTATAAATAATGTAATGAGTAGTGATACAGTCATTTCCGGAATAGATTTTATAAGACCTGTTGACTTTTCGCGAATGTAGGAGAGGAGGACTTTCCAATTAAAATAGATATGAAAGAGTCCAGCTATAATGAAAAAGAGACTTGTGGCAATATGGATATCTCCCCAGTCGCTTTTTGATAGCCTGAGAAAACGCCAGTCAATCCAGAAGGCTATTTGACCCTGCGGTACAAAGAATATTACGATTCCGGTAATACTCATTGTAAGGAATCCAAGAGTTGTAAGAAAGGATACAAAAGTCTTATTTCTCCAGTTCATGTCATACTCCTCGAGGTTTGATCCTGATTATACTGCATTAATGAATCGGATTATCGATAAGTAAACCGGTTTTTTTCTCCTAAAAAATTGTCTGTATATTAATGCAAGATTCAGGTATTCATCATTATAACTTGCCTGAAAGGGATACTACAATAATCTGGTTCCGAATTATGAGTGCTGATCCGGAAATACTGAGCGAACTGTGTAAAACGGAGATGCCATTCGGTCGATACCGGGGAACGCTATTAAGCAATCTTCCGGTATCCTATCTGGAGTGGTTCTATCGACAGGGGTTTCCTGAAGGCCGCCTGGGAATGATGTTAAACACCATTTATGAAATTAAGATTAATGGTCTGGAGTTTCTTCTCGATCGGTTCCGAAAGGGGGCGGGTAACTATAAATAGGAAAGTCATTCTACGTTTTTAATTTTATTGATCCGGCGATACACTCTTATAT
>JBNKQE010000385.1:0-4246 GCA_050295715.1 Leptospirales bacterium | reverse complement strand
ATATGTGAAGTAAGCGACGTGGGTGAAATTATCTGCAGATTGATCTTCTATCGAAACGCCATTGAACCTGGGAGTCCTTTTCGCTTTTTCAAGGTATCCGGCCAAGGCATTTTTAAGGGTGAATACCGCTTTCGGCTGAGTTGTTTTTCCCGGAACCGCACCGCCCATGGTGCGCTCATATATTTCGAGATAATGCGTCATTGTGCCGGCGCACAGGATTTTTTTATCAAATCTGGTGTATACACACCTCCCCTTTCTAACAGAGGCCATAGTATCCCCCCTGTGAAGGCGTATAGCTGCCACCAAGCGTCGTCTTTGCTATTGAGTACCGGTCGACGAGAGCTTTAGCACCACAGGGCACAGGAGAGCCGTTCATCGAGCAATCTGAAGAGCAGTCTCCACGATTCGTGTAGTAATGAGCAGCGATTTGCTTTATGGCGACAATGAGAGGCTTTGGAATATCGGTTACTGGATCAGTTTCGGGAGGCGTGTATCCTGCGATAAATGTAATTCTAACTTTATAGGCATTAAATCTGCTGGAATCAAAAGGAACCGCTTCTTTGAAGAACACAGAAGCCCAGTCCCTTTGCTCTTTTTTCTCGGTTACATTTTCATAAATTCCCTCAGCAGCGACGGTCCCCTTATCAAAAAGTTGCCACACTCCATTTTCATCGAGGTATTCAATCTTAGTAATATCCGTGAGGGCGAGTATGGGAGCCCTCTCAAGAGAGAGTTTCATTGTCCCATTTACGAATGCCAGAAAGTCGTTATAGGGGAGATCGAAATAAGCCTCGAAGGTAGTCCGGCGCAAATAGATCCAGGCATATTCCTCAATTAGAGGGATGGACATATCTATGAGTTCCTGAAGCAAATCGGTCTGAAGAGTGACCATACCATCGCTAAGATTGAGCCATTTCCCGAGCTGTGCAGGAGTGACTATGGGATCTTCGGCTATTGCTATTATTTCCGTAATATTCGGACTGATTGAATACATAAATTCCCCTTAAAAAGAAAAGGCCCCGGAGGGCCTTGTTTTAATTTTCTGATTCCTCCGAATCATCCGCTGTCGGATCGTCCGGCGTACCCGCCGTCTCAATGACGGCGATAATCTCGTCTTTTTTCTTGGCATCGCCAAGGTCAATCCCTTTCTCTTCAGCCAGAGCTTTCAGCTCATCGACTTTCAAGGATTTCAGGTCAACCTCACCGTCGCCGTCGAAATCATCCGCTGTCGGATCGTCCGGACTGTACGCTTTCGCGCTTCCGGCCTTTATGAACTCGACACCGTTGTCAGCCTGAACCGGAAAAATCCGTTCAGCTTCGACATCGCGCTCTTCGACCAGAAGGACTTTCGTCCCATTTTTATATTTCCCTGCTTTGGTAAAAATCAAATCCATATTTGACCTCTACCTATCAGGTTCTCTTGGGAGGAGTCGCTACGGCATCAGCAGTCTTATCGGGGCTGTTGACATCTGCGTCAGCGATTACAGAGGATTCTTTCACCTGGGGTTTAGTCAGGGAATCCTGAAGGAAACCGAGAGATCCTACCGTACCAGTGGGGCCAGTACAAGTCAGAACCGGTCTGACATATCTTTCTTTCGCCACACTTCCGATATGGACAACTGCGTCCGCAGAAATGGGGAATCCGTCGGGATAGTACAGAGTCTCCGCGTCGGGAACATCGGCCCACGCATCGGATACGCCGTTGTCGCTGGATTCCTGGAATTTTACAGAATCAACAGATCCTGCAGATATCGCGATATCCAGAGCGAGCGTAAGGCTTCTGTAATTTTTGGTATCAATGCTGTTTCCGGTTACGGTTGCAGCCAGAGCTGTTCCAGCAGCGATCGCCTCAACAGGTTTGCTGTCGGAAAATTTATCAACGTTCATGCATTTTCTCCTATTAAAGAATTTGACCGGTATAATCACCGGTCAAGATATATTTACGCTTTTCTCTTCATCCTGATCCCGGCTTCATGGATCTTGGGTTTTCCGAAACACCATTTGTTCATTGTGAACTCGACAACACCTTCTTTCTTTCTGGTGTACTCATCTCTGATGATGGTCATGTCTGTTCTATCAACGATCTGGTAGAATCTCATCATATCCGCGAAGAGGATGGGGAATCCGCCTGATACATCGAAGTCATCAAAATCGATGAAGTCAGAAGAATATCTGTATCCGTTAATCGTAGCAGGAGAACCGGAAGCTGCGTCACCGAAAGGACCGTTCCACAGATATCTACCGCTGCCGTCTTTCAGAGTTCTGAGATATGCCAGAGTTCTTCTGTTGAACATATACATCGGGTTGTAGCCGGACTTCAGTTCGCCAGTAATATTGATCATATCGTCAAAAGTCAGAGTTGTGGTCCCAGTTTCGAATTCGGGAACGTTATCGTCGGTTGAGAAACCGAGTCCTTCTTCCACGCCGGATCCGCTGAAAAATTCTTCACCTTCTTTTACAGCAAAAGCTTCACCACCATCCATTAGAAGCTCGCTGGCCAGGTCATACGCATTGAACAGAAGTTCATCGTATGTAACACCGACGGTATGAGTCAGACGGACAGGGGTGAAATCGTTCATCGCATACTTGGAAGTGTCGTTATTGGAATCTCTCGCTTCACCAGGTCTCTGTGCTTTGGGGATCCCAACTCTCAGAGGCTCTTTATAGGTTTTGGAGTTTGTTCTCTTTACTCTTGCATAGCGCCGAACGGGAGAATATTCAATTATATTCTTGTTGAGCTCATTGCTATATTCGGGAGGACAGAGGAAACCACCGAGTTCGCCGATATCAGAACGGAGCAGATCGGTCGAAGCCTTCTGTCCGTACTCATCGATGAATCTTGCCATCTTCTCTCCGCCTTCGGAGTCTCTATAATCATACTTTGCCATTGCCCGGAAAACGCGATCGGCTTTCGCCTGTCCTTCGGGAGTTTCGATGAAAGGAACATATCCGTTTTTCAACAGAGCGTTCATAACATCCATGGCATCCGCTTTCATCTGCTCACCAGAGTCTGTACCGGAAGCAGCACCAGCAGAACCGAGAGCCTCGAGCGTTTTGATTCTGTCTTTCAGCTCTTCAGCTTCTTTTCTCGCGTCCTCGATAGCCTGAACATTCTTTTCGTTCTGTTTGTCGAACTCGGCCATTTTCTTGTCAGCTTTCTCCATATAGGATTTGTAAGCTGCAGAGTCCGTTCCGAACTTCTCGGCCAGTTCACGCTGTTTATCGACGATACCTTTAACTTCGGTCATCATCTTTTCATTTTCGTCCACTGAAAACCTCCTAATTGATCTCAGCCATTTCTTGATTTGCCTTCTTCAAAAAACTTAAAAGATCAGATCCACCTTTTCCAGACACCGAACCACGGGATTCCCCGGAGCGTAACGCCTCGATGATCAGCTCTTTCGATCCACTTGAAAGAATGACATTTTCATTATCAAAAACAGACTCAAGGTCTGATTTCTCCATATTCCTGAGAGTAGCCTTGTCGACGAAGAATTTATTCCCCTTGAAAGGCTCCTCTTTCCCCATTTTCTTGTAAACAGAATTTAAAAACTGTTTGATGGAAAGTTCATCGGATTTGCTGTTAAAAACCTGGCCGGCTATTGAATAGACAGCCTTGGGGATAATCCTGAATTCCCCATCGATGTATTTCACATAAGGGAAATGATAACCCGAGAAGGATTTCTCGTCAGTAACTTTCATAAATCCCTTGTGATATTGCTTGCCGGGAGAATCTTTGCTGTTCGTATTCTCTTTGATGGAAGCGATCGATTCTTCCTGGTTCCATTCGGTCTTTTCATCGGCTAGGGAGAACATTTCGATTTCATCCACACCGTCCTCGATACCGAGGAACTGTTTTGCAGCTGTAATCTGCGCGAGCTCATTAGCGGGAAATGTAACTGCGCTGGTTTCGCGAAGCTTACATTCCTTCAGGCGATTTACCCGCTGCTCTCGATCGTATTCTTCGATGATGGTCCAATACCCGATAGAAAGTCCCTTGATAGCGCCAGCCTTGATTTGAGGCATGACTCTTTCAGAAACGAACTTATCCGCTTTCGGCATTTTGATAAGAACAAAAAGACCTTCAGTTTTTTCCTCAAAAACACCGATCCCGATAGGCTCATCGGATCTATGCTGCCAAAGAATAGGTCGTTCGTTACCGTTCTCGAGCAGGTCTTTCGCAAATGCACCAGGCATAACGATGTCTCTATAAGAGTCAATATTTCCGTAAACGGAAGCGTATCCC
>JBNKQE010000384.1:0-4249 GCA_050295715.1 Leptospirales bacterium | reverse complement strand
CACTTTGTTGAGGTAAACATTTATTTATCAATAAAATGAAAGTGGTGCTGGGAAGTCCCTCGGTGTGAGAGCCCGGTATACGCCCGCCTTCTTCGGCGGCGTATACTCGCCCATTTATTCAAACCGAACGGTTACAGAGTGTCCGTGTTCCTGGTCCAGACCTTCGGCAATACTCATCTCTACAATATGCTTTTTCGCATCCTCAAGAGAGTGCCGGGTGGGATACTGCCAGGTGAGGCGTTTCATAAAGACATCGACTCCCAATCCCGAATAAAAACCTGCGGCGCCGCCCGTCGGCAATACATGATTGGTTCCACTGTAATAATCACCGAGTGCCACTGGAGCGTAGTTGCCGACAAAGATTGATCCGGCACTCGTGATCCTGGCAAGAATCGCTTCGGGATTCTCCGTACAGATCTCCAGGTGTTCCGGACCATATTCATTGGAGAATCTTACACACTCGTCCATTGAATCAAATACGATGGCATAGGAGTGATCGCGAATGCTCGTCTCTTTCATATCCTTTCGAGCCGGGCGATCTTTTATACCCTGCGCAATCTCCCGATCCACTTCCTCTGCAAGCTTCTGTGAAGTTGTAACAAGAATGGCCGGGCTGTCTTCGCCGTGTTCCGCCTGCGAAAGCATATCGGATGCCACAAATTTTGCATTGGCAGAATCATCGGCAATCACAACAACTTCCGATGGCCCCGCCGGCATATCCATGCGAAGAATTCCTCTTGATGTAAGAAGTGCTTTGGCTGCTGTTACAAAACGATTTCCCGGTCCTGCAATTACCTGTGCAGGAGGACCACCCAGACCGAACGCTGCGGCTGCAATCCCCTGCGCCCCGCCTGATTTCAGTATACGTTTTGTTCCCGCAAGTTTCGCCGCAAACAGGACTGCTGGCATCAGGCTGCCGTCTTTGTCAGGAGGCGTTATGATAAGCGGCTCTTCGACTCCTGCGATTCGCGCCGGGATTACTCCCATCAGTACGGAAGTCGGATAGGAAGCTTTACCGCCGGGAACATAACACCCGGCGGAATCAACGGGGACATACTTGAAGCCCAGGCGAGTTCCTTCCACAACGGTCTCTTGATCTTTCAATGATTCGCGCTGTAATATATGAAAATCATGAATATTTTTCGCCGCCTTTTCGAAGGCTGTTTTAAGCTCAGGCGAAAGCAGTTTCTCGGCAGCATCAAATTCGGCTTCGGTTGCCAGAAGGGATTTTAGCTTGATCCCATCAAACTTTTCAGTATAATCAAAAACGGCCTGCTCACCCCGCTTCTCTACATCGGCAATAATATCCCGTGCAATTGTATACGCACCTTCATCCATGGCCGATTCTCTGGAAATGAGTTCTTTACGTTTTTGTGGTGTAACTTCACTTTGCTGATAAATTTTCAATAATTCCATACTCTGCGCCCCCTGACGGAAATACTACCGCCACCTCTTAGATCAAGGGATTTTAGCATGTCCAGCCTGTCAATTCCCACAGATTCTCTGTATTTCTTCTTGCCACTCTCTCTTTTCTAATTTTTTGTACAGTGGTGAATCCTGATTACTCCGGCAGTATTCTAACTCTTTCTCAGCAAATTCTGAGCTATTTAAACCTGAAAAATCAGAGTGATAAAAGAAGTGTATCCAGTCCCGATGGGCCCGCCTGGCTGGATTCTTGTTTTGAGGCCCTGTCTGGAAAAGGTTCAACCGGGCTGGTCTTTATCATTGTAGATGGTCTTGGTGACAGCTTTTTGTATAAAAGGAGTGACTCATTTATCTTTTCTCACCGCAAAGGATCCCTTGATTCGGTCTACCCATCCTCGACGACAGCCGCCCTTTCCACATTTTACACAGGTCAATCTCCGTCAGCACACGGCATGCTTGGCTGGTTTCAGCATTTTGAAGAGTGGTCAAAAGTTATGCTGGGACTCCCCCTGGTGGAGAGGAACTCCGAATGGAGACCTGACAGTGATCTTGATTTTTCTCAAATCATCGGATGCGATTCCTGGGCTAACTTCTTTGAATCGGGACAGTTCATTTTCCCGAAATTTATTTCGGACTCAATCTATTCTGGTTTTGTTACGGGTCAATTCCCTGTTTACGGATACAGTAAGTTTGAAGAAATTTCTGAGATCGCGAAAAGTAAATCTTTTGATTTATCCACATCTCCTTTCATTCATATTTACTTGCCAGAGCTTGACGAAACCTGTCATAATTCAGGATGTAATTCTATTGAAGCCGAACATATCTTTCGCCGGATTGATGCATTGATGGAATCGCTCTATACGATTTTCAGCTCAAAGGGTTATTCAATGCTTGTAACCGCCGACCACGGATTGATCGACAGTCCCGCTCCACATCGAATATGCTTATCGGATCATCCGGAATTGGAAGAGATGCTGCGTCTTCCTGTATGTGGTGAACCGCGTGCTCCTTATTTATATATTAAACCGGATCTGATTGAAAAGGCAAAGGAATACATTGAGAACAACCTCTCTCACGCATGTGATTGTATCCACTCTACTGTTGCGTTGAACCAGGGTTTGTTTGGACCGGGGCAATCCCATTCGAAGTTGAAAACCCGAATCGGCGATCTTGTATTGATTATGAAGGAAGACTATATTTTTTATGATACACTTCCCGGTGAAAAACCTTACACAAAACTGGGTGTTCATGGCGGCCTTTCACCTGAAGAGATGCATGTTCCCGTATGTTTTATGGATGCCAGCATGTAAAACATTGATAGAGTGTAATCCATCAATCTGATGAGCAAGGTTCAACTTAACCATTTGCTCCTTCAAAATCAGTGTAATTCTCTGTGACCGGCCGATTTTTTGGGATTTTACGGGAATTTCTGTAATTTTCATACACTGCTTTTGTATGAAAGAACAAATTCGAGTGACTGGTGAGCCCTTCTCAAGCTCCCGATCGACCCTCCTGATTCCAGGTTCCTACCACGAACGGTTTTTCAATAGATTCAGAAAGGTGAGGAATCTCCCTCTCTCTTTTTATTTGCAACGCTTGCTGGATGATCCTTTGTTGAATCATAAGTTGAGTTTTCTTAAAGCGCCGAAGTGGAAGAAGGTATATCAATCCGAGGGGCAGGATCTTCGTCGGGTTAATTTTTATCCGGATGAGAGGGACTGGGCTAGTCTCTCGACTATTTCGAATGCAACTGGTTTTTCCCGTTGTTACATTTTTGTTTTTCTGATGCTTGTTGATATGGGTGTGATCGTTCTGGAAAATGGTGGAACTAATCCAGATTCCGGGAAGAGAGTATGGAATCCTTTGACCTTTTGTTCGGTTCTAATAGACTCAAGACACCGAAAGCTAACAAGGACACTCCAAATATAGACCACAACCACCAGTAACAAGACAACATGCAGTAAAAAGCCACAAACTCGTTCTATTTTGCGCAGGTGGATTTCAAAAAATTCGTACGGGTATTTCTTATGTTTGCTCAGCAGCGTAATAAGTAACGATAGAGTTATTGCATCTACTCAGGATAATTGTTTTAACTGTAAATTAGAGAGCCTGGAATATTTTTCATATTTTTTTCCATCTCTTTTCCATTGCTGTTCAATATCACGATAAACAATTCTCCTGAAAATTCCAGTTTTTCAGTCAAATATGCAAGCAGCGGATTCTGACCATTCTCATCAGTTTTCATTTCCCCACCTTTGTGACGAACTCCCAGGACATACAGAGGAACCTGACTGTATTTCAATTTCTTCTGAACAAGATATACACTTTTTAGCTTTGCAACTCTATCCAGCTGAGAGTATAAATTACGAATTACGCTTTCACTCAGTTCATGGGGGTTGAATTTATCGGATAAATATATACTTTCTCGTTCATCCGAACGAATTCTTTCGAGCTCTACCTGGCTATTATATCGCTCCTCATATGATTTAGCTTCAGATGCTCTATTCTGTGAAATTAAAAAATCGTATATTCTGGAACAGCCGTATGTTATGTATTCGTCATCCCCCTGCATTGCTTTTTCAATCAACTGGATTCCACTTTCCTCTCCATCTTTTAATTGTATTCTGCCCAGGTGAAAATTTACGGCACTGTTTTGTGAATCTTTCTCATAAGCTTCCAGAAGAACTTGCCTGTATTTATCTCCTTCAGTATACTCTTCCAGCATTCGAGCGTAACCGGTTAACTCATCTACATCCAGTTCACCTTTTTTATGTAGCTCTTCTAACTCTTTTATATGGTTCCTGTATTCCTGGACTTCTGCATA
>JBNKQE010000383.1:0-4284 GCA_050295715.1 Leptospirales bacterium | reverse complement strand
ATATGCTCTAAAGCTTGATTCGAGATCAACCTTTGAGTGCTAGCATACCGCATGCGCCATCAATATCTCTTCCGGCATATCCTCGATTGAATACACGAACACCATCTTTGTAAAGACGATCTTGAAATCTAAGAATTTCATCTTCTGATGGTGGTCGCATACCATTCATTTTCGTATTTAGAGGTATTAGATTTACTTTAGCTTTCATTGACTTTGCGATGTTCGTTAATCGGGTGGCATCCTCGTTGGACATATTTACACCGGGGATCATCACATATTCAAAGGTGACAGTTTTACCTGTTTTTGATGTGTATTTTTTTAGAGTCGTCAACAGATGGGTCATTGGAAATTTCTTTTCCACATCCATGATTTTCTGACGACCTTCCTGGTAGGAATGATTCAAGGAGACCGCAAGGTTGAATGGTTGGTCTTCATCAATCATTCTCTGGATGCCCGGGATTACTCCGACCGTACTGATTGTGATATGTCGTGCTGAAATATTCAGCCCATTGGGGTCATGGAGTATGTGCGATGCTTTCATTACGGCATCATAGTTTTGCAGGGGTTCACCCATTCCCATAAATACGATATTGGATGGAAGTTCTTTTCGCTTTCGAACAAGCCCATATACCTGTGCCAGAATCTGCGCAGTTGTAAGATTACCTTTAAATGGAAGTGTCCCTGTTGCGCAAAATGCACAGTTGTAAGAACATCCCGATTGAGTTGATACGCAGATGGTTCTTCTTTTTCCCGATGGAAGCCAGACCGTCTCAATCTGACTGGCTTTTCCGTCTTCCATTATGTCAAAGAGTACTTTTTCCGTTCCATCAAACGAAGAGGACGACTTCAGAATCCCCGAGGGATTGATAGCGTTGAGAGAGACAAGTTTCTCTCTGAGTGGCTTTGAAAATTCTGTGAATTCATCAATACTATCGGCAAGGTGGTGATTGAGCCGGCGAAATGCCTGACGTGCACGATAGGCCGGTTCTCCCATTTTTGCAAAAATGTTTTTAAGTTCGTCTTCTGTTTTCCCGGGGAGAAAGAATTCACCTTCAACATTTGACTCTTCAATTTGATTCACAATTATATCCTGTTACTGAATGATGACCTGTTGATCATCTTTTCGCTTCTCAATTTTACCGATTATGGAGATTTTCCCTTCCGGTTCCGGAAGCATATGAATGGAGTTATCATTGAGTATTTTTAATGCATTCTCTGCATCTTCCTGGGATACAATGATAATCATTCCTGTGCCCATGTTAAATACGGAAAAAAGCTCCATTTCGTCCATCTTAGATTTTTTAATAATCTTTTTAAAAACTTCCGGAATTACAAGTTTACTGCGGTCGATGACAGCACTCTGGTCATCGGATAATATCCGGGGAATATTCTCCTCAAAGCCGCCGCCTGTAATATGGATGATCCCATGCACTCTTACGTCGGAATCAAGAAGCGGTCTTACCGTCTTTTCATAAATAATTGTCGGTTTTAGTAGTATGTCATTAAAAAGAAGATTTCGTTCTTCGTCGTTCTCCGGAAGTTCCACGCCATTTTTCATGAAGATTCTGCGAACCAGTGACATCCCGTTGGAATGGATTCCCGATGAAGGAAGCCCGATCAATACATCTCCTTCTGTGACGAGATCCCCGTCAATAATCTGTTCTCGTTCGTGGACACCGACCATGAAACCTCCCAGATCATATTCGTCATCTTCCATGACTCCGGGATGTTCCGCAGTTTCGCCGCCCATCAAGGAGCAACTGGCACGTCGGCAACCTTCAGCGATAGACTCTCCGATTTTTATCATGCGGTCAGTATTCAGTTTACCACAGGCAATATAGTCAAGAAATGCAGCAGGTCTGGCTCCGGTTGCAAGGATGTCATTGGAACACATGGCAACAAGGTCTATACCGGTAGTATCATGCCTGTCAAAAAGCCGGGCCAGTGTGAGTTTGGTTCCAACACCATCCGTAGTTGTTACAAGAACGGGATCCTTATAATCTTTCAAAAAACTGACATCCAGAATTCCACCATAGCCGCTTCTGGATTTTAATACATTTGAAGAGTGTGTGGTTTTCGCAATAGCTGATATTTGCGATGAGAACCTGCGTCCTTCGCCGGTATCAACTCCTGATTTTTTATATTGTTCAGATCCGCTCATTTTTTTCCTCATTTACACTATGGTTTTTCTGTATCTCAGTCGGTTAGATTTTCCCGTTGTGACTACGATGCCCTGTCAGTTAAATGGTAAATATAGATTCCATCAGTATTATTCTGCGGTATAATTGTAAATGATGATCTTTCGTTATTGGTTTCCAGAAAATATTCATGCCGTGTTGCCGCATCATTTGCTTCAACTGCCTCTTCAGAAATATCCGCAAAAAGTTTTCGTGCCTGCCTTATTCGAAACCGGACAGTCAGAGGTTTCAATTTCTCGCCTATCAGGGGGGGGATCCGGTCTGCGTTAATTTCCGAATTCGAATCATCTACCTGTCCGGAAGCAGTATTCTCCATCCAGTCATTCACAAGGACCTGCTGAATCGATCGGCTTAACTCCTGGTCACTTTTCTTCTCTTTCCTCGATGGATATATGAAACGAACCGGTTTTATCGCACCAAAAATTAAATCGCCTTTTTTCTTTGTTTTGCTAACTCTTTCGATAATATGAATGGCTCTTGTATGAGCCTGAATCTGATGTGCGAGAGCCCTTCGAGAGAACAGATAGTCTGTCCAGGATCCCTTTTTTTGATTTATAAAATAATTTTCAAGATCCTCTGCCGGTCTGTCGAGAGTGAGGATCATGCTTGAATGTTCCATTAGCGATAAAACTACTATCTCAAACGAGTGAGCAAAATTTTCGATATTTCTCTCGCTTTTCCATCCGCCTGATTCATTCCACCAATCTGGTTTTTCCCCTGATAATGGAATTAGATAAACTGGATGACCTTCTTTCTTAATGCTCCCAATATGAGCCTCTGTGTCTTTCAGGAAACTGTAGTCAATATGACCGCGTCGTGGTTCCAGGTGATTCCAGTCTATACGAATCAACACCGGATTTTTTGTGATGAAGTGAGCAGGAGATACTGCATTTGATTTTTCGATGATTCTCGGTGACTCGTCGACGATTTCTGATGGAGGCAAAATATCTTCAGGTTCATTTTGCTCAATTTTTGATTCATCGATAGGAGGATTCTCCTCAATGGAGATGACCGATTCTTCAGGAGTCTTAGAAATCTCGGTGGTAGATTCTGAAAGATCAAATGTGGAAATTAAGGAGCCCTGCAGGGATAAAAGGGAGTGTGCTCTGTGCAAAGGTTTAATGACTGTATCAGAAGAAACTGGATATGACTCTTTCGCCGGAGGATTCTCAATAAATGATTCATGGTTCAGTTCAGGGAGATTTTGCACCTCGGGACTTGAAACAGATTCAGCTTGAATCGCTGTCTTCTTTCTGGATACAGTGGTTTTCTTTTTGCTGACTGTTGTACTCTTTTTCCGGGCGGCTGTTTTTTTCTTTGCTGTAGTTTTCTTTACTGTTGAGGTCTTTTTAGCTGCTGCCGTCTTCTTTTTACTGGTTGTTGTTTTCTTTTTAGGTTTTGTTTCAGCCATAAGATCCCTGTATCCCGTGATACGTACAGGGAATCCTATGGGCTCTACAGGGAAATCTTTTTTTAGTTGCAGCGGCGCCGGTGCGGGGAAGATTATATCATGTCAGCGGAATCCTGACCTGAATGATCTTTGAGAGTAATTATGTCCGTAATGAATCACCACAATAGCTATCGTATTAAATTCATCTTATTCGGTTGGGGGCCTGTGATTTTGGGCTTGATTCTCCTTGTCTCAGGAGTATCCGCTGATAGGCTGCTCGCTGACAATCTTGACCCGGATCAATGTAAAAAACTGTACGAGCACCAGCTTAAAATTGCTGTGACTGATTCTGACTTTGACCTGCAGCCTGCTTTTCAGTTGAATAGCAGAGAGCTTTCTTCAGCGCAATCTCGAAGATTGCAGGAGTCACAGTGCATAGAGAAAATAAACGAGAAAAATTATCAATGTCAATTGAATGCTGAAACGATGATTGGACTTCTCCAGTGCTCATTGAGATTCGGAAAGATTTCATTGCCCGGGATTGCTCCGGAAGATTCTACTATGCCGGTTTCTGAAAAAAACGATGAAAAAACGAGTACTGTAAATCCTGGCACCGCAGTTACCGAGCAGAAGAAACCTGACGTCTCCGCCGGGGAGTGTACGAAAACCTATGACCATCTTGTTCGAGTTTACAGT
>JBNKQE010000382.1:0-4305 GCA_050295715.1 Leptospirales bacterium | reverse complement strand
GGAAATTCACGGTCATCTCGTAGCACTGACAACCGACAATTTGAGACTGCTGGAGGAACTGTACACTACATTTCAGCAAAACCCGAAGGAGCTATCCAGTGAGTGGATAAAATACTTCCAGGAATTTGAAAGGACATCGGATGGCAAAAAACTCCCCCGGAAAAAATATGAAGGTATTACAGATACTGATTTAACCGTAGAAAAATGGCTGGAATTTCCCGGTCGCGCTTTACTCCTGATCCAGACCTATAGAAAACAGGGACATCTTGCCGCATCTCTTGACCCGCTCTCCCTGAACAAACCTCGAAAGGACCTTCTCGCCATTGAAAGATTTGGTATTGGTCAGAAGGAACTTGATCGAAAGATTCAATATAATGCTGCTGATGAACAGCATGAATATACTTTGCGAGCAGTTATAGAACATCTGGATAAGATCTACTGCGGAACAACCGGTTATGAGTTCTTATATATTTCCGATGATGAAAAACGAAACTGGTTTCTTAAAAATCTGGAGAAGCCGCAACAGTCACCACCCGACAAAGAAAAATTAATCGAGTTATATAACTCCATTTACAGGGCCGACTCCTTTGAGAGGTTCCTTGCAACACGGTTTCCGGGAAAAAAACGTTTCTCTCTGGAAGGAGCCGACAGTCTGATACCCGCCCTGCTGGAGGCCATAGAATTTGCCGGAGAACACAGTATACGTCAGGTAGTCATAGGAATGGCGCACCGGGGTCGATTGAATGTTCTGCATAACGTTCTTGATAAGGATCTCCCCTCCATGCTTGCCGAGTTTGACGAAAATATTCCCGATTTTTTTGTAAACGGTGATGTAAAATACCATCTGGGATACTCCATAGATAAACTGACCGGGGCAAACGAAAAGGTTCATGTGTCGCTTGCATTCAATCCAAGCCACCTGGAAATTATCAATACAATTGTTCTTGGTTCTGTCAGAGCCCGTCAGGATAGGCTCAGCAATGGCAAGCGCAGTCATGAACTTCCGGTTTTAATACACGGAGATGCTGCCTTCAGCGGCCAGGGAATCAATTACGAAATATTGAATATGTCCTCTCTTCCCGCCTATAATACGGGGGGCTCTCTACATATCGTAGTCAACAACCAGATTGGATTTACAACCGATCCGGAAGATGGAAGATCAACTCATTACGTTACAGATCTGGCCCGAATGCTGGATATCCCCGTAATCCATGTTAACGGCGATGATCCTGTCGCCGTCATCCGTGCTGTAAGACTTGCACTGAACTGGAGACAGAGGTTTAAAACGGATGTATTTGTTGATCTCATTGCATATAGAAGACCGGGTCACAATGAGACCGATGATCCGTTTATTACGCAGCCTGTCATGTATGACAGAATCACAAACCTTCCGAGGCTGACTCAGATTTTTGAGGAGAGACTTCTCGCAGAGGGGGTATCTAAATCAGACCTGGACAAACAAAGAGACCTGATCGATAAACACCTGGATGACGGGTATAAAATGTTTCGAGAGAATAACATCCCGGTTCGAATCAAACCGGGTAACAATGATTGGCTTCATCTGAAACGCTATGATCCTGCCTCTCGACCGGATACAGCCGTATCCATGCAAACACTTTCAGATATAGTCACAACTGTTACGAAGTTACCGGAAAATTTTACTCCTCATGATAGAATACTAAAAATTCTGGAAGTGCGAAAAGAGTCAACAAAGGGTGAAAAAAACATAGACTGGGGAATGGCGGAGATTCTTGCCTACGGATCATTATTGAAAGATGGTATATCTGTTCGTCTTGCCGGTCAGGATTCAAGGAGAGGGACTTTTTCGCACAGGCATGGAATTCTCTTTGATCGAACAACCGGAAATTCATGGAGCCCCCTTTCGAATCTCACAACGGAGAATACCCGCTTTGATCTTTACAATTCACTTTTATCCGAGGTTGCAGCCCTCGGGTTTGAATATGGTTACTCCACAGCCTCACCACATATCCTTACAATCTGGGAGGCTCAATTCGGAGATTTTGTAAATGGTGCGCAGGTGGTTATTGACCAGTTCATTGCATCAAGCGAGGCCAAGTGGGGAAAAATGAGCGGACTGGTTATGTTTCTCCCTCACGGGTATGAGGGAATGGGTCCGGAACATTCCAGTGCACGCCCCGAAAGATTTCTTCAACTCTGCGCACTGAATAATATCCAGGTTGTGAATCCAACATCGCCTGCACAATTATTTCATCTGCTGCGCAGACAGATGCTGCGAAATTTTAGAAAACCATTAATTGTTTTTACTCCGAAATCGCTGCTTCGCCTATCAGCAAGCCTCTCTTCTATAAATGATTTCTCAAGCGGTTCATTCAAAGAGATCATTGATGATGATACGATATCTGATGCGTCTTCTGTTAAGCGTGTGATATTTTGCAGCGGTAAAATCTACTATGAACTTATTAAAGAAAAAGCGGATAAGAATGTGAGTGAAATCGCAATAGTCAGGATCGAGCAGTTTTATCCCTGGTCACCTCATCCCATCTCCGAATTAATTAAGAAATACAATAAGGCAGAAGAATTCGCCTGGGTCCAGGAAGAACCTATGAACCAGGGTGCATGGACATTTATGCGAAATCGTATCCGTTCTGCGGTAAGCATGGAAAAAAGAGTGGTTTATTTTGGAAGAGTGCCCTCCTCAAGCCCGGCTACAGGATATGCTTCCGTGCACAAAAAAGAACAGACCCGCATTTTACAGGCATCACTCAATCTACAATTCAGAGCACCGGATACAAATTTTTTCTGTGAACTCTGGGTTTAAATCGGTTACTGGGAGTTATGGTATGTCACACAAATTGAAAGTACCTGAGATGGGTGAGTCCATCACAGAAGGGACAATAGCATCCTGGAGATTGAGAGAAGGTGATTCGTTCTCCGCTGGCGATACAATTCTCGAGATTGAAACAGATAAAATTACAATGGATGTTCCAGCTCCCTTCAATGGAATTCTGGAAAAGATAATCATACAACAGGGCGAAACGGTTAATATTGGAGATATTATAGCGACACTGATTGAATCGGATTCAGTTAAGAGAAGCGAAACATTAGCACATCAAACGGAAAAAAATGAGTCAAACGAACCTCTTACTGCAGGTAAAGAAAACATACAATCCGAACCATCGGAAGATGGGTCATACGTACATGAGAATGAACCAAAATCCCTGTCACCTGCTGTAAGGCATCTTATTGAAGTGTATGGCATTGATCCCGGGGAAGTGATTCCATCCGGTCCGCATGGTAATATTATAAAAGAAGATGTTCTTGCCCACATAAACAAAATTCAATCTCCGTTAAAGAACAACGATAGTGAAAAAGCCGGTACAACCACACCGGATGCGATGCAGGTACCAAAAGAGAGACGAGAGCCCATTTCACGCCTCCGTAAAAGGATAGCAGAGAGACTTGTCGAAGCACAGCAAACAGCTGCAATTCTAACAACTTTTAACGAAGTCGACATGAGCCGCACAATCGAGATTCGCTCAAAATTCAAGGATGATTTCACCAGGAAGCATGGCATATCTCCCGGTTTCATGTCATTTTTTACTCTGGCATCCATTAAAGCTCTCGAAGAGTTCCCTCGCCTCAACGCAAGCATCACAGAAGATGAGATCATTTATAGAGATTACGTAAATATGGGTATTGCTGTAGGCGGTCCAAAAGGCCTGGTTGTGCCCGTCATAAAGAGTGCTGAACTCATGAGTATGGCACAAATTGAACTTGAGATTGCTCGTCTGGCTGAAAAAGTTAAAAATGCCAGTATCACAGTCAGTGACCTGGAAGGTGGAACGTTTACGATCAGTAATGGAGGCGTATACGGATCGATGCTCTCCACTCCCATTTTGAATCCACCGCAAAGTGGTATCCTTGGCATGCATAAAATAGAGAAACGTCCCGTTGTCATAAATGATGAGATAGTAATTCGTCCCATGATGTATCTGGCGCTCTCTTATGATCACAGAATCGTAGATGGGAAAGAAGCTGTTCAATTTCTGGTGCGTATCAAGGAAAACGTGGAATCCCCCGAACGCATGCTTCTGGACATATAGCCTCTTTTACGGGAACATGGACAAATTAATATAGTTGTATCAGAGTAAGCCAACTGATTGTATCACATTATTCATCTTATTCATATACAGGAGTTATACATTTATGGAAAATTTTGATCTGGTAGTAATTGGAGGAGGTCCTGGAGGATACATTGCAGCTATTCGCGCATCCCAGCTGGGACTTTCAACGGCCATCATTGAGAAAAGAGAGACCATGGGT
>JBNKQE010000381.1:0-4322 GCA_050295715.1 Leptospirales bacterium | reverse complement strand
AAGTGATTTTAAACTGCAATCTTCCATAACTCGGAAAAGAGGACAGTAAAGAAATCCATTGCAGCGATTCTTTGCATGTGACTGGTATGTATTTCCTGACTGTATTAATGTGGATGCCATATCGGATAATTAATCGTTTAATAACTTTTTTAACAGATGGTCTTCTTTCTGTTCTGGTTTGCGAAATCCATCTCCAGAAAATTTGGCCTTTTTTGATAACAAAAAATCAATTCAGTTTTTTTGCTTGAACACCGTGTAACGGGACTTATTTTGCCCTTAGAATGGGAAGTGCGAAATTTAAAGGGTAATCCGAGTTTGGAAATGTCCCGTTCTTTCTATAACGCTTTTTATATTCCATGAGGGTATATTCCGTTCTTTTTACAGAATTATTTTGGTATCCAGGGTCTCTGAATACCTGGAACTTTCCTGGGGAATCTAAGGTTTTGGTAGATAGTCGCCATTTACAGACTCAAGCTGCACCTGGTCTCGGCGTTAAAAAAAATAATAATTTATTTGGCTTATTGTGGAGTAAAAAATGATTTTAAAAAAAAATACTAAAAAATTTTTTATGACAATTGCAGTATTATTGCTTGGTGCTGGTTGTGCACCCGGCACCCAGGATGATGTCACATCCATAATCCTGGCAATCCTTGCATCGTCTAATCCGGACTCCGGACCAAACGGTAGCGATTATTCTGGAAACCGGGTCTGGATTCAGGATGCTTACTTGAAACCTTCCAATACAGGCGCCGAGGACAGATTCGGCTTATTTTTGGCGTTGAACGGAGATTATGCGGTAGTGGGTTCAGTATTTGAAGACAACAGCTCTACAAATATCAACAATACGGATAACGCCTCCATTACGGATTCGGGGATAGCCGCAGATTCAGGAGCCGTGTACATCTTCAAGCGGGACAGCTCTACAGACGAGTGGTCCCAGGATGCTTACTTGAAGCCGTCCAATACAGGAATTGGCGATTATTTTGGCATATCCGTGTCCATCAGTGGAGACTATGTGATTGTAGGGTCCTATTATGAAGATAACGGTGCAACAAGCATCAACAATACGGACAACGCCCCCACTTCAGATACGGGAACTGCTTACCAATCTGGAGCCGCTTTCATTTTTAAGCGGGATAATTCCACAGGCGAGTGGTTCCAGGATGCGTATTTAAAACCCACCAATACGGAAACTAATGATGGTTTTGGCAACTCCGTATCTATTAGCGGAGATTATGCTATCGTTGGCTCCTATTATGAAGACAACAGTTCGACAAATATCAACAATACAGACAATGCTTCCATAACAGATGAGGGAACTGCCTCCGGTTCAGGCGCGGCTTTCATTTTTAAGCGAGATAGTTCCACAGGCGAGTGGTCTCAGGATGCTTACCTGAAAGCATCCAACGCTGGTGATGACGACTTATTCAGCTATAACGTATTTATCAGTGGAGATTATGCGATTGTTGGTGCTCATAACGAAGACAATAGCTCCACGACCATTAACAATACGGACAATGCTTCCATAACAGATGAGGGAACTGCCTCTGGTTCAGGTGCGGCCTATATCTTCAAACGTGATTCTTCCACAGGTGAATGGTCCCAGGATGCTTACCTGAAGGCATCCAATGCGGGAAGCAGTGATGAATTCGGCCAATCCGTGTCCATCAGTGGAGATTATGCTGTTGTAGGGGCCGTTGGAGAAGACAACAGCTCCACGACCATCAACAATACGGACAATGCTTCCATAACAGATGAGGGAACTGCCTCCGGTTCAGGCGCGGCCTATATCTTCAAACGTGATTCTTCCACAGGTGAGTGGTTTCAGGATGCCTATCTCAAGTCTCCCTACGGAAAAGTATCCGACAGTTTCGGCAAATCTGTTGCCATCGACGGAAGTACCGTAATGGTGGGGGCATCCAATGCATCCACGGGTGGCGCTGTTTGTTTTTTCAAACTGGATGATTCCACGGGCGAGTGGGCCCTGAATGATTACGTTGAGTCATCCAATGCGGAGTATGGGGATCATTTTGGTACATATGTATCCATCAATGGAGATTATGCAATAGTTGGTGCTGATTCCGAAGACAACAGCTCAACAAATATCGATAATACGGATGGTGCTTCCATAACAGATGAGGGGTTCGCGTATAATTCGGGTGCCGTCTATATTTTCAAGCGCAACTGAGAAACATGAATTCCATTTTTTAAAAATGGCGTTTTATGATTTTAGGAAATTTGAACACCATGAAACAATACACTACAAGCATTATTATCACTATGGTGGCGATATCGGTTCTGGGGTATCTCCTCTATCGGGATGCAAAAAGAGACGAGCAGATGGCTGTTCTCATAGGCAGGCTTGAGAGCTCCGGTACGGAGTCATCGGGGCGAAGAGAACAGGATCCCTATCTTCAGAATCAAGTAAAAAACAGGATTATTAAAGGATACGGTGATTTGCAAGAATGCTACAAAGATTATCTGACAGGCAATCCGAAAACTACTGATGGGAATGTGACAATGGACTGGCAGGTGGATAAGGGAGGGGATGTGATTTCGCCCGAAATTGTTGTTTCCTCCTATTCTTCGGATCTCTTTCATAACTGCATGAAGGACAGGATCGCATCCTGGAAATTTCCGCCTCCCTATCTGCAAAAGTATATTGTGCATACTTTTAAGTTCGAAAGAAAGGATAAATAAATATCTCTTTCAGCCGGTGCCTGGAGTATATCCCCTCCCTCCGGGTATTCGATTGCTCGAAACAACTCGAATATACAGGAGAAACGATCCTGAATTAAATATTTTTAATAGATGACTCCCCGTGAAGAGAAGATAGAACCTGTTTTAAATCCTGTTAAAATTCAGATAACGACGGCAACGTATATGCGTCATATTGAAAGGCAAGGTTTTTTTAGTCCGGATTTCCCGGCAAAAAGGGAAATGGGAAAATTTAAGGGGCATCTGAGCCTGGAAATGGCTTGTAACTTCCGATAATTTTGGCATTATATTCCGTGAGGGTGTATTTCGGAGTGAATTTCCAGTCCTTTTACTGGATTATTCCGGTATCTGGATTTACTGAATACCGCGAACTTTCCTGGAGCAATAAAAATAGATTCCTTAACGATTGACAGAGGGAATTGGCTTACATATAACGTGTAAATCGCATACACAACGATGAATTATTGCAGAGTTAATAGTATTAATCATTACCATTATTTTTTCTATTAACCTGCATGAGTAACTATCTGATTCCGAAAAAATCGAAATTAATTGGAACAGGAAAATTTGCCTGAATTCTTTACGCTGACCATTTGCGGAAACCAGCATCAAGGATTGCATACTGTTTCATACGAGGTTGCAAAAATGAAATTACTATCAATATACAGTATACTGGCGGGAGCTTCTTATTTTATCTGGTGGTGGTCCTTTTCGCTTATCTTACCCGATGCTGACTTTTCGGCAGTCATTAATAATTATCCTGGTATTATTAAAAATCCACTGTGGATACCGATAAACCTCTTCCAGCTTATTGGTATAACATCCCTGGTTTTATTTTTTAATGACTTCTCTGCTGTAAAATTCAAAAAGAACTTTATCGATATAATATCGAAGATACTCTTCACAATCGGACTGGTGTTATTCAGCGGCATTGCCTTTTACGAAACAATACTGTGGCCGATAGTTGCAGACAATGCACCGGAAATTCTTGATTTGAGAAACAGTCCCATTTATGCAAGCCCTCTCTATTTAACAACCACTGGAATAGCGATCCTGTTTTTCATGCTCGGAGGCCTGAGCATAGGCAATAAAATTCGACATGATTTTAGAATTACCGGGATTATATTTTCCACCGGTCTTGTTATCTTCTGCCTCGGTTATCTGGCCGGTCCGGTTAGATATATTGTCCAGTCCATCGGACTCTCGGCATGGACCCTTGCTTTAATCTATACAGGTATAAATTTAAGGAGCATCTGAGTCTGGAAATGGCCAGTAACTTCAGATAATTTGGCATTATATCCCGTGAGGGTGTATTTCGGGGATGATTTCTGGAATTTTACAGGATTTTCCCGATATCCAGAGTCACTGAATACCGCGAACTTTCCTGGAACAATAACAAGAATATTATTTCATTAACATTGCGCATAACGAAACAGGTTTCACGAAGTTTCCCTAAGGCCAATTTGCCGAAGCCCGTCGCCATAGCCGAACCTATAATCTCTCCCCAAATAGTTAGGCGTTTATGGGGGCGACCGAAGGGAGAGGGCGAGGCCAAGGAGCGCCAGGAAAGCCCGATGTCTCTTGTTTGGTGAAAGTCCAAACCG
>JBNKQE010000380.1:0-4341 GCA_050295715.1 Leptospirales bacterium | reverse complement strand
TCATCTTGCCGCTGATTCTAATCTTGTTCTTGATCTTGCTGACCCTCTTCATCTTACTCATGATGATTTTGATCTTATTCTTGATTCTGATTCTGCTGTCCCTGATGAAAGTGGTGATGATGCTGGTTCTGAAAGTACTCAAGCATCTGTCTGCCGTTATCATCACCGCAATTCACGAGTGCTATTTCCGAGGGACTGCTGTACATCTGTCCCTGGACCTGCAGCAGGACTGGCAGTCCTATCCCGTATTTCTCCAGATGTTTTGAAAAGTAGCGTATTATTTTTGACACATTGTCAGTGTATCGATGAATCTCTATGCCAAGCAGGGAGAGTTGATAAAAGAGTGATGCAGTCTGTGAGTTGCCGGATGCCTCCGTTCCATCGTATGCCTCAATGATTCTCACCGGTAAATCGGAGTCAAAGTCTGCTGTTTCGTAATAGGCTCCTAAATCAGAGCTGTAGTATGTTTCGATCAAACCGGCCAGTTTTGCAGCTTCCTTTATCCAGTTCGAGTCAAAATCCGTTCTGTAAAGATCAATTAATGCAAGTGCGAAAGCTGACTGATCCTGTAAGGAACCTGTAAATCTTGCTTCGCCATCAATAAAACGGCGATAAAGTAATCCTCGTTCGTCCACCATATTTGAAAGAAAAAATTGTGCAGCATTTCTGGCTCGATCATGCAGCTCGGAATTATTAAAACTCCTGGCAGCAGCAGTCAGGGATGATATCATCCAGGAATTCCAGGCGGTTACTACTTTTTCATCGCGTCCACTGGGCGGTAAAGAAGGATGCCGTCGTAACAAATTTTCTCTGGCTGATTGAAGGAACTTCCGAAATTTCGTTTCATCTAAATTCTTTTGAGAACAGAAATTTTTAATTGAGAAATTTCTTGCAGGATTGTGTGGGATTGTGTCCTGCAAATTCCACAGCTCGATGAGTAGAGGCGTAAATTCTTCTGAATTCTTCAGGTCTGCTGTCAATGATGCAACACTCTTTGCGTCAATAATATATGCTCCGCCTTCGACACCATTTGAATCAGCATCAAGAGAGGAGTAAAAAGTTCCCTGCTTTGATGTTAGTTCTCTATCTATAAAATTAAATATATCAATTGCTGTTTCTTTGTATGATTCGTCTGCAGTTACATCATAAGCATTAACAAGAGTTCGTGCAAAAAATGCATTATCGTATAGCATTTTTTCGAAATGCGGATGTTGCCACTGCAGGTCTGTAGTATATCTGAATATTCCGCCTCCGATATGGTCGTAAATGCCCCCATTTTGTGTATTTTCAAGCGTTACCTTAACAATTTCCAGTGGTAATGATTCTCCCGTTATCGCATGGTGCTGCAGTAAAAATGACAGCAGCATGGAAGGCGGGAATTTGTTCGTTCCGTTATTATTAAATCCGCCGAACTTCTTATCAAACTCTTTCTCAGCCACTGCAAGCGTGTTTGCTGCAGACACCGTGTATATAACGCCTCCTCCTTGTTCCAGTGACGGCTGCAGCCGTGTATTGATTTCGCTGGCCACATTTTCAATGTTCTCTTTCTTGTTATGCCAGTAATCCATTACTGTATCAAGAACCTGACGAAACGATGGAAGATTGCCGGTAGCCTCAGGAGGGAAGTATGTTCCACCGGTAAAAAGTCTTCCATCACCATCAAGAAACACATTCATGGGCCAACCACCCTGTGCACCGGTCATTTGCAGTGATTTAATATAGTAAGAGTCCACCTGGGGCATCTCTTCTCTATCCATCTTTATACATATGAAAGACTCATTGAGAATTCTTGCAATTTCCGGGTCCTGAAAGGTCTCTCTATGCATGACATGACACCAGTGACATGCGAAATATCCGGAAGAGAGAAATACCGGTCGATTGCTGCGCCTTGCCTCGGCAAAGGCACTCTTGCTGAAGGGAACCCAGCGAACGGGATCATGAGCATGGAGTTTCAGATACGGGCTTTTTTCACCGCGCAATCCATGAGACTCAATTTCTTTTTCGCTATTCATATATATATTCTCCCTCAGTTTTAAAAATAGTAAAGGCTGTATGATTTGGCAAGCGGGAACACATGGTGTTCTTTAATTAAGGATGTTATAATAATTATTACATTCTGAAAGATTTATGGTATGGGATACGTCGCATATTATCCTGGCTCCGGGATGAAAATCATCGCTCTTACAGGGAGCAGGATGCGAACTATAAAAAAGGAGCTTTTTCAACAGTCTCGTTAGCTGCAGGGCGCCCCACTTATTTTATCCAGTAAAATTGCCAGACCTTGCTCATGATCGAGATGGAAAAAGCAATCCGATTTAAACCTATCAAAATTTTCCGCGGGTCCTACCGGAATAAACTCTATATTCAAATTATGAGCTGTATCGCGATCCCAGATTCCATCACCAATTGAAATTATTCTGTCAAAATTATCAATCTTATTATTCCTCAATCTACTATCGATAGCAGATGAGACGATCTGTTCTCTGGTAATACCTTCAGAAGCGGAAAACAATCTATCTAAAAAATATTCCTGAGGAAGACTTTTACTCATTTTGAATTCGGCTGATTTTCTTAATGATCCTGTGGCAAAACAATAATCAAAAACAGAATCATTATTAAGATCCTGAAAAAGCTCTAACAATCCGGTGAACGGTTGGATTACAGTTTCACTTTCATTATACAAATCGAGCAAATTCCGATCAATTTTATCTATGTAAAATTCAGAATCGGTTTTGATTCCGTTTCGGAATAGATTTTCCTGAATGATAAATGAATCAGTATGATGTTTGTAAAGATGCCAGTTAGTATCAATATCCTTGATACCCTGATTTCTCATTGAAATCTCGATAAATTCCCCATGAACAGAAGCAGAATCAATAAGGGTTCCATCTATATCAAAGACAATTAAGTTTTTCTTCATACATTCCTTATTTTCCCGCGCCTTGCAGATAGCAACCGGATTATCTAAAGATGGACACGCCGAATGGTAAGGCAAATTTGCCCAAAGCCTGTTGAGGCACATGCACTATATAATCCCCAATTGCATGTGTCCGCACTCCCGAAGGGGTTCATACTGCACTATGCCACTGGCATGTTGTCGGGTCCAAATGCTCACTTCATGACACCCTCTTTGCGCTGGTTGTCAAGCGTTCTGTTTCGTGATTTTCACAGTATATAGTATAACGAAGGATGATTTCTTATGGATGTCTACTCCAGACTGACCGCTTTGACAGACGCGCTTGAGAGGCTATCATTCGTTCGCTGGAGGCTTGAGGGAGATGTATACTTCATAAGTTTTCAGTTTTGTCTACTGATGGTATATTTATTCGCACATCATCTGCAGACTACCGGGCAGGGTATGACACCTTGTTAGGTTCGCCAACTTTCCCGTCAGCCAGGGCGGGTCCGAAGTGGTCCGCCGCCAAAGAGATGAATTTCAACATTGTCTTTTCGTATCAGGCAGGTAGAGTATTTCGAAACATCAGAAATAACTTTACTTTGTATGACGGGTACTTCCGACCTGTCCGGGGCCCATATTCGATAGGCTCCTTTACCGAACACCACAAAAGAGACAGATTTTTCTTGCACACTTGTGTATACGGCCCTACTATGCTCTCAAATTGGGCCGCGCGATATTTAAGGGGCATATGAGCCTGGAAATGGCTTATAACTTCTGATATTTTGGCATTATATCCCGTGATTGTGTATTTCAGGGATGATTTCCGGAATTTACAGGATTTTTCCGATATCAAGAGTCACTGAATACTGGGAACTTTCCTATAACAAAATGGAAAAAATGGCCAATCACGATGCGGGCTCGCATTTGTAATTTGGCTTTATACGTGTATCTATTCTATCGATGGTACTCTTATTTTTTTTCTGTCTTCATTTTTCCCGGAAGCTTCCGGAATTTTAACGACTCTGGATACAAAAAAACCTGAAAAATGAACCGGAATATTCCTCTCAGGGATATGAACCAGGGGCTTTATGTGACTGTTTTCTGTGGCTCTACCGGGCTTGCTTCTGATTCTTGTGTTTTGAATGCTGGGATCTTTCAAAGAATTAAGAATTTACAATTGCTCCGTCCCGTGTTATAAAGGAGGTTGTGAAGTAGCATATTCGGCAATGTGAAGCTGTCTGCATGCCTGGAAATGAATTGGAGTGGATTACTATGCATCAGGAATACGAACTGCTAATATCGAGTTCTATCGATAATGTTCCCGGTTTTTTCTATACCCTGATACAGAGGCCGGATGGGGGTTACGCCATGCCATTCGCCAGCGCTGGCATGCGGGATTTGTTCGGGATCGAACCACATGCGGTGGCGCGGGATATTGCACC
>JBNKQE010000379.1:0-4346 GCA_050295715.1 Leptospirales bacterium | reverse complement strand
AGGCGATGAAATGAAATGATGTGAAGTTCATCTGACCGTTGTTATCTCCGAGCTTCCACTGCCAGGCAGTGGTTCTATAACGTTTTTTTTATACCAGGCCTGTGGTGCCACAAAACTTCATGTTATGTGTAAAAAATTATTATCTATGAATTGACAGAGTTACGGGAATCGATATTTTTTGGCTATGAATAAGAGATCCACCATTCTTTTTGCAGTTCTCGCTACTTCTGCAATAATTATATCTTCCTGCGGGAAGAAAAAGCCAGATACCTCTGCTTATGCAGAAGTATGCGCGAAAGTAGTTAAGTGCGATGTACAATTCGGAGCTATCCCGGATGCGCAGAAGCACTGCCAGAATTTTATGGCCCAGTTGGAGCAAAAATTTGCAGCAACTGTTCCTCAGATCACAGAATGTATTAACAATACACCCTGTGAAGAGTTGAGCTTTCAGGCTTGTGGTCAAGATAACCTCCAGCAGCTGAAAGGTCTAATGAATCCTTGACAGGAATACTGAGATACAGAAGAGAATTGGTTCTGGCACTGGTTATGAACCGGAGTCAGGATCGATTCTCTTCTGATTCTCTTCTTTAGTTTAGAGTACTATTTACTCAAGAATTGATTCTTCCAGCAGCCTCCCGAGTAAACTGGCCCTGTTTTCCCAGGTCCACTCCTCCGGTTTGAAATCAGGTAGAGGCGGCAGGTTGTCTTTTGAATATTTTTGAAAAGCCCCGGCCCAATCATCCTGCCGGAGTGGACTGCAAAAGTGTGATCCCTCTGCTATCTCTCTGAAAACCGGAATATCCGATAAAACGACAGGTTTACCCAGCTGAAAAGCTTCAATAATGGGGAGCCCAAATCCCTCATGCAGGCTGGAGAAAGCAAGGTAGAGACATTTATTGAATGCTTCTACAATATGCCTATCTGATGCTCCCTCAAAGTAAAAAATACCTGAATCAGAATAATAACCGGATGAGAGTTTATTATAGAGCGTATCATCTCCCCATCCTTTCCGTCCAATAATCAGAAGCGGCGGAATACTTTCATTATTCTGGCGTGCAAGAAGATAACCGGCAACCAGAGTTTCATAATTTTTTCTCGGCTCAACGGTTCCTATAGCCAGTATGAAGTTCTCTAATTTTGAAAAATCGGAGGGCAGCGGTTCCGGATCCACTGGATTTCTGTCAACACCGGGATAAACCAGGTGCAGCCTGTCGGGATTTGTCGCGGGGACATATTTTAGTATATCATCCATTGTGGTTTTCGAGAGACAGTAAACCGCTTTTGCTTTTTCAATTACACGTGAATCAAGTATCCTGTGCTGGATCCTGTTCCCTCTGGTCATCGTCTCCGGAGCTGCGTAAGAATTCAGGTCATGGAAGTTAACAACCATCGGGATGTCCGGGACGGAAGTCAACGGCAGCATGGCAAGAGTGCCCCAGAATACATCACAGGAATAATCTCTAAGAAGAGTCGGAAGCCTGAAATTAATCCAGGCAAGTCCGACTTTTGACAGGGGCCCGGTATCGATATTCAGCAAAACATTGGAGTGCGTCAGAAGATCTTGGTGATCCATATGCAGAGGTTTGTGCGAGAATAATACGATTTCAAAATTCCTGTGTTGGCGTATTAATTCTCCAAGCATGCGGTAAAGATAGCGAGCATTCCCGTTATGAGCATAAATAAGAGGTCTTGCATCGACACCTATTCGTATTGTCCTCTCCATATGAGAACATATTTTCTCAGACAGTCTGGGTCGCAATGCTTTTATCTATTAAACATACAGGTAGCAGACCGTAAAAGTGGTCAAAGTTATACCAAATCAGTAATTTCAATACAGCAGACCGGAATAAATCTACACGGTTTTTTTCCGGATAACCAAAGAGGGGTTGAATTATGAAGGGCAGGGGAGCATAACTGACTTAAGAGATCCAAATTGGACCTGCAAGATCGGAACATTCATTATGCCTGAGACATCAGTGGAATATTCATTTTTACATGCCTTAACAGAGAGTGAAGCTGCCGCTCATGGTGTGAATCTCTCTGACAGGAACCTGCATGCTCTTTATAAAACTATTCGGGCACAATCTAATGTTCGTAATGCAAAAAAGGGAGCTCTGTTCAGTCTGGACTCGGTTATCCTGGATGAAGTCGAGTTATCTCACCAGGACAGGATAGCGGCCTTACGAAAGCTGTTAATAGAAAATCTTATAGTACAGCTGTTCAGGCTTGTTCATCAGGGCGGCGTTAAACTTTCGATTGTCCCCTGTTTTATCTCCGTCGGCGAAGACGACAGGAATGATCTGAATATTATCTACAGGGAGACAATTGCCTATTCTGTGGAGAATATTGAACGATTGCTGGAGTCTCTCCCCGGGTTCCAGAGAGAAGGTTTTATTAATGATCTGGAACTTGATTTGCAGAGCGAAGGTCCTGCTCCGACTCCGGATGCCATTCCATCGAGCATCGTCGGAATTCTCGAAGGGATAACTCCGACCAGGTTCGACATAGTTCCCTCTCCGGAGATGGTATTAACTTCCAGGCATGACATTGCCGAGGAACTGAGGACAAGAGAAAAACTTGTTCCCATACCCGGTTATGGGTGGATGCCTCTGCGAAATAAATATCTTAAAGATCGTTTCGAGACTGCAGCCGCTTTTATGGAAAAACGAATTGTTCCGTTGTACAAAAATAAGGGGGCCTTAAAAAGAACGTTGAACCAGATCGCTCTGGAAAAGGAAGCCCACGATATGGAAGAGTTCGCTCCTCGCACAGCTGCTTTCAGTGTAAAGCAGGCGAAAGCATTGGCTCAGGTGATTGAGATCCCTCCAGGAGGGGATAGTGTAAAAAATGTATCTCGCGCTCCCGGAGCCCTTGCCATTCAGACTGTCATTCAGCTTGAGAGTAAAGTTGAAGAGATTTACAAAGAAGATCAGCGAGCGAATCATCAGAAAATTGTACAGGATTGGAAAGGGCGGATGCTGGATTCCGGAGCCACCTGGGAAGAGATGATCACTTTTTTGACCGAAGACGATTTTCGGAAATTTCCACCGCCCGTAAGAGACAGTCTGGTCACTGACCGCAACCTTTTGTACGGGATCTGGGAACAAACGGGGCAAAGCGTTCATGTTTTTCTTCGCAATGATCCCTATGCTTTTCGAGCCCTTGTAACCGGTATGTCAAAAATTGGTCCGGATCGCTACTGGCAGGTTCTTGCAATGCGATATCTGCTGGATAAGTATGATGAACATTTTGAGAACTTATTTGGCGACCCGGAGTTCGTGCATCTGTATGGCAAACTTCTCCGTCAAGTTTATATCACATACATGCCCTGGTATCATCGTCTGATTCTGTTTCTCGGCATAACTCTGTTTCAGGATGGTGGATTCAATCATGCCAAGCTGAGAATAAGAGAACAACAGTCCAATCTGCATGTGCGTAACAAGGAAAAGTCCACTCAACGAGATGCGAAAAAAGAGGCAGAGCGAAAAGAACGAATGGACCGGATTCTGGAAAAATCCACACAGGTTGGATTGATGGATAAGCTGGACTCCTTCTACTTTGCTCAAAAAAAGATTCCATCCATTAATGACATTCTTTCTGCATCTCCGGAAACCGACAGCGCCAGACTCAGAAAGGCGCTGCAGGTCGGCGGGTTTCAGATTCTGTCTGTAAAAAGTGATGAAAATCCTGATGATGCAATAGTAGTGTATCCAACCGACCATGAATGGAGAGCACGGATTTCAAGGCTTCGAAAGGTCATGAGTGAGTTGCGAGATTCCATGAGAAACCGGCCTGAAGAAGATTTTGAAAAAAAACTGTTTCTGAGCAGAGTGGAAAAACTGGAAAGGCACATTACCAGGTCCCTGTCGGGAAGCGGTAACAGATCACCAGCTGTTACCGGAGAGTCTCAGGACGATCCTTACGATCGTTTTGAAACTGAATTGAAGATACATGAAAAAAGAAAGGGTAGTTCGCAGCCCGAATCCCTCGAAGAAATGACAGGAGAAGCTGATCCCTACGAAATTGACCAGGGGTTATGACACTGAGACGACCGGAGTCCCGATGATCTCAGTGTCCGACTGGGTATTGCAAAAAACCGGATGAAGCCGGCAGGTGATACTGTTCTTTAATTGTTTTAAATCCTGCCCCGGCTGATTTGGTTCAATGCAGAATCAGGAATTCCCCGGATTCAGATTTTCCACATAATCGAGAACTCTTTTTACCATGCTTTCATTCATTTCCGAGAGTATGTGATTTAATCTGGATCTTGGTTCTGTATTTTCGGTATTGGTCCGCTCGATATGAACCGGCTCACTTCCATCCCTGATATACTCCGGGTTGATTCC
>JBNKQE010000378.1:0-4365 GCA_050295715.1 Leptospirales bacterium | reverse complement strand
ACAGCGCTCTGCTGGATCTGGAAAAGAAACTTGCCGGTAAAATCATGGACGCAATGGGGAAAGCCCATCCCGACGGTTTTGGGCAAAGCGATACAGGATCCATCGAGGCAGCATCCATCTATTACAAAGGCCTTGATCTTCTCGACTCAGGTAAAGCAAAGGAGGCTCTCAAAAAATTCCAGGAGGCCTCTGATAAAGACCCTTCCTATGCGAAACCGGTTCACGGGATTGAGGAGGCCTACCGATTTCTCAACGATTTCAGAAAACAGCGCCAGCAAAGGGAAATCGCTGTTCTCTATAAAAAGATAGAAGCCTTTAAAAGGAAGCTGAACTCGGATAACTGGCTTACGTATTCACAATGGATCATAAAAAACAGCAAAATGGACCCGAAGGCGAGAGAAAAATACCAGAATTCTCTCGAGGGACAGGCCCTTATGCTGTGCGACGTACCGGCACGCTGTGTCTGGCATCTTATGATGACGCGAAACGAAGCTGGAGACAAGCTGGAAGAGTATTTTGGCGATATAAAAAAGAAAGAGACCCTCTACCGCGAAAACCTGAAGGACGCGGCAAAAGCAAAAAAGGCCTTTCGAGACGACCCGGTCCTTGCAGAGGTTCTTTATATGGAAATCTACTCTTTACGAATTCTGGGTGAAAAAAAAGCAGTTCAAACAAAAGCGCGGGAATTTCTTACCAGCTACCCCGACTATCGCCTTATAGATTTTGTAGAAGAGTGGTATGAAGAGAGTCTTAAATAAGCGCGGTTGAGTTTTATATGAACGAACACGAAAAGATAAATTACATTGAACTTCCGGCAAAGGATTTTCAAAAGACGAAGGATTTTTTCAGGGATATTTTCCAGTGGGAATTCGAAGATTTCGGCCCGGAATATACAGCTTTTAAAAACGCAGGACTGGAAGGTGGATTTTACAGATCGGGTCTTCACTCCTCTACTGAAAATGGGAGTGCACTTGTAATATTTTACAGTAATAATCTGGAGGAAAGCCAGAAAAAGATTAAGGATGCTGGAGGTGTAATCATAAAACCGATCTTCAGCTTCCCTGGAGGTCGTCGATTCCACTTCGCCGATCCAAACGGAAATGAATTTGCTATATGGTCAGAAACATAATATAAAGCTTCCTGAAAATTCCCATTTATATCTCATTCGCCTCTTTATTTAACGACCTGAAAGGAATTTTATTATATGCCAACACTATTTACCCATCCGGCAATCGGTATCTTTGCATCGCTGAATCTCTATCGTAAAAAGAGTTATTTTTATACAGTAACTGTCCTCTCTGTTTTATGTACAATTCTTCCTGACGCCGATGTTATAGGGTTTAAGCTTGGAGTCCCGTATGAATCATTTTTTGGTCACCGGGGATTTTTTCACTCCATTTTCTTCGCTGTTTTACTCTCTGCAATTTTAACAATTCCTTTTTTGTTCAGCAGGACACTCACCAGAATAGATAAGACTCTTATTTTTATTACTTTTCTTCTGTCATCCGTTTCGCATGGACTCCTGGACGGATTGACTGATGGAGGTTATGGAATTGCTTTTTTTTCGCCATTTGATACAACAAGATACTTTTTTGATACCCGGCCTATTCCAGTAAGTCCGATAGGTATAAAGAATTTCTTCAATGAGCGGGGACTCCACGTAGTCCTGTCGGAATTGCAGTATGTTGTATTACCAATATTCATAACCCATATGACTCTTTATCCCATTTCATACTTATATCGCAAATTGAAATAATAAATATATCAATAATGTTGTTCTAAATATATGGCGCTCCTGAAAAAAGTTATGCAACTCAATACGCTGTGAATATGCGAACAGTTTCGCATTGCGCCCATTTACAAAAAAAATACCGGGAGAGTTTCCCGGCATTTTTTGTTATGAATTTTACCGGTTCTTTACCCGGTTCAACATCCAGATTCTAAATAAAGAATTTCAGTATAGATGTTCACGCTTGAAATGATCCTCTTCTACTTTGCATAGTGGACATGCTTTAGGTGGTTTCTTGCCACGGTGTACATGACCGCATACTTCGCAGACCCAGACCTCTTCGTTGTCACTCTCGAAAAATCCCTCTTCTTTGAGTTTATCCTGCAATTCTTTGTATTCGCGTTCATGCTCCACTTCAACTTTTGCAATAGCTTTGAACAAACGAGCAATTTCCGTATGTCCCTCCTCTTCAGCAATCTTTGCAAATTCGGGATACATAGTCGTATGTTCGTAATGCTCTCCTGCCATGGCAGCATCGAGATTTTTAAGAGTGATCTCGGTCTCTTCTCCATCCATCATCTTATGATAGGCCTTGTATTCGGCAATTGCATGAAAATGTTCATTTTCCGACGCCTCCAGAAAATGTTCCGCAATCGCATGCCAGCCCTCTTCCAGAGCAATTTCAGCAAATAGCTCGTATTTGTTTCGCGCCTGAGATTCTCCGGCAAAGGCCTTCATGAGATTAACCGCTGTCAGATTTTCCGTTACGCATTCCATTGCTTGATCGCAGCAAGTGAGCTTTCCACCGCCTACTTTCTGCACTTCCACTTCATTACCGCACTTCTTACATTTATATGTTTCGTATTGTCGCATTAGCTACTCCTTGGTCCGGGCCGGCCCGTAAAATAATTCATATCCGTTTGTTAATTTTTTATTCAGGCATTGAATTCCGTAAAGTAGAATCATTCTACTATTTATATTATTGATTTATTTTTATGACATAACTTTACCTGTATCGAGCACCTCCCGGTAGCATATCGTTACCCACAAGTATCCGCTGGACGAAGAATTTTGTAGACGGATGCCATTTCGTTGAGGACCCGCATTCCGCGAAATACAGTTACCGGACCAGGAAATCCATCGCTCTTACGGGCAAGGAAGCCTCCGAGTCTGGCGATTTGAATCATGACAGTGTAAATAGAAGGGACATTGTCCGGAAGTTCAGATGTATTATTTAAGCGACAGTGTAGACTCTGCCATTCATGTGGTTCAAAAATAATGTCAGCAGAAATATCGGGCAGCTCCCTGCCTATAAACGTCAAGAAAAGAATTCTCCATGCGATGATGCTATCGACCGTAATGCATGAAATAAGCCGGGAACCGGTTTGCATCTGTCGTTCTTCGATCTTACATCCGGACTTCAGAATTTTGAAAAAGGTTTCGATCATCCAGCGATCAGTATACCATTCAACTTTCTCAACTGCTTCTTCGAAATTTAGAACTGGCATTGTGGTTAGCAACATCCAGGAAATTCCCTTTTCCTTTCCAGGTGGATTTTTTTCGCATGTATAGACTGCATAGAGATCGAAAGACGGATTCTCTTGTGCATTATAACGGTGGTTGGGACGTCGCATCGTTATCTTTGAAAAGCGTATTTGCAGTGTAGCTTCTCTTGCTTTTTTGCCCACTTTTCTCGGAACCTGAATATCATATTCACCGAATATTTCTATGGAATCCATGAAGTCCCACAAATATCCGGAATCTCCGGCTAATTTGCGGTCTTTTGCCGCTCTGACCAGCAAATCAGGGGGAGTTTCATTTTCAATAGATAGTTTATGATGTTCAAGAAACAGATCATACATATCGCCTTCGCGATCGCATACACTAACAAAATGAACTTTATCTTCCATTTCTTTCTGGATCTCGCTGATCCTGCGATAGCTATTGATCCACTTCATGCTTTCTTTTTCTTCGACAGGGGTTTTTCTTCTCTCATCACTTGTGAGTTCAGAATTCCATTTATCTTCAGGTCTGCTCCATATTTGCAGATCCAGTATCCCGAGGGGCGTGCCTTCTGGAGTTACGGCGAGAGTGGGATGAAGTAGCAGTCCTCTTACATAACGATTGCCCGCCGGTCCAAGATCGGTATTTGCATCACGGGAACCATAATCAAGCGTCGATGTATCCTGAATCGCAAGCACAAGATTTCGCCCCTCAATTCGGCGCTTGGTGGATTCTGTATGCGGACTTAAAATGTTCTGTGAATTTACTTTCTCATTGCCAAAGAACCGATACACTCCTTTTGCACCTGCCCAGTTGGAAGCGGCCTTTGGAACAGACGCACCGGGATGAAGCATGAAGGCTTCTGCAACAGCAATGAGACGTGCATTCAATCGTGCATCACCTATATCTGCACTGGCAAACTCCTGTGCTCCCCAATTTAACATATTCTGGTCTACTTTCGGTTGGTCCTGTGTGTTCTGCATTGCCCTTTCCCCCAGGACACACTACACAAGCTCGATATATGTACAAGGAGAAATACTTGTGGGTAACGATATGCCTTCGGGAGTGCGGACACATGCAATTGGGGGATTATATAGTGCATGTGCCGCACCGGGCTTTGGGCAAATTGGCCA
>JBNKQE010000377.1:0-4367 GCA_050295715.1 Leptospirales bacterium | reverse complement strand
TGTGTGACATTGATTCCAAATTGCGGACTGCAGCTGTTCTCCATTCAAAAATTTATGACTCCACGGATATGCACAGTTCTATTACAGAATATATCCGTGATGTAATTAAAACATCGGCCGGGGTGTATGACAGCAATATTTCCATAACCGTAAATGCTTCCGCCGAAATGGATTTTCCTTCAAGATATATGCTGGACTTTGGGCTGGTTTTCAGTGAGCTTGTGACTAACTCAATAAAGTATGGACTGCCGCATGATAATGGGGCAATAAGCGTTGATATAAACTCTGTTGTTGAAGACGGGAAAGAGCGATATGTGATTGTATATAAAGATAATGGTCCCGGATTTTCACAGGATGTTCTTAACGGCCAGGGTCGAGAGGGTGTTGGCACATTGATGATTGACTTATTTTTATCCAGGTTTGACGGTTTTGTAAAAAAATATAACAGCGACGGTGCTGTAACAGAATTCAATATATCTAACGATAATCCGGAAGGGCGTTAATAATTAGAAAAGAGGATTCTATTTCTCAGGGCAGGGTTTGGTCTGGAGTCTCAGTCGTTATACTTTCATCACATTGTCTTCCTGGATATATTTTTTCAAACTCTTCTTCTTGCGGAAAAATGAAAGCCTGTATCACATATTGATTTTTTAAGGCTTTATTGTTAGTGTTGTCCTTTTTTAATGTTTTTTTATGTATCAATGTGTTGCATACCACAGTTACGGGTCTTGTGAGTTGGAGTGAACGTTTAATAACCGTAAAAAATGTATTTAGAAAAAAATAATGGGATGGCGGAATTGAGATTGAGTATTCTATCGATATGTGGAATACTGCCTTCTTGTGAAGGCAAATAATTTGGGGAAAATTCTGCCTGTGTGGATAATTTTTTATCTGTAATAGCTGGATTTGCGATATGCTTTTCTTTGAATGACAATGCAACGCATGAAAGACAGTTTTAAGTATAACGTATCAAAAAATAAGGAGACTCGTAACGTATGAGAAGTAGAGCAATAATGAATCAAATAACAGGATTATTATTTGGCGCTATTTTCCTGCTGGGTGCTGGTTGTGCTCAGCTCGGTCTGGAGAAAGAGAAAAAGAGTGATGATACAATGACGCTTGCTGCCATTGCACTTCTTGCCTCGGGAAGTTCTGGCCCTGCTGTAACCGCTCAAATTGAGGCAACAGCAAGCACCGGTGATGGAACCTACACAATTACTGAGTCAGGTAGCAGTGTCAGCGCTACTTCGACAACAGTAAACGCAATGGCTGCCGGTACACAGCTTACGTATACTGCCATAATTCAGGGTGGCGTTTTATATACTGAACTGGAAGAGGGTACATATACATTATCGAATTTAGCCGGGACTGTAACATTTACTATAACCGTAGTGTATAACGGTGACGAGACATGGACTGTTACTATTGATGCTGGAACCAGTGGAATTACTTTCGGTACACCAACCGTAACACACAGTGCCTGGTTTGAGCCATCCGGATTTATTGGAAGTTGCACTAATACTTCATTGAGTTATGGTTACTGTGTGAACTGGTATCTAAGTAGCAGTTATGCGACTATTGATCAGTTATGTACAGTTGGTACTGCTTCTTCTGAAAAATGTCCGGCTGCTGACTCGATTGGAGCCTGTACTTACACTTACAGTGCTTATGGTATTTCATCCGGATTTGATCTTGTATATTACAATGACTATGCAACTGTAAGCGCGTTAAAGGCATCCTGCGATAGTACAGGAGCAGCATTTTCTTCTTCCGCAGGTTATAGAATACAGTGGACATACGCTTATCGTCCATAATCCTTATTCCATCAATTTTCTGTCTCCGGCATCTCCTGTCGGGGACAGTATTCTGGCCTGAAGCATATTTCCAAAAAGTGTTGCGTTTAATCCTGCATTGTGAATTAAAATGCTTCACGAATTCAGGTATGTGAATCGCTTTACAGATGTGGCATGTCTGCATCTCTGGTAATGTGAGTCGTTTTGCCACTGATCTTTTGCGTGTTATTGCCGCTACCTTTATAATTTTTAACCATACCGCCTGGCCGGAGTTTATGAATCTCGGAACAGCACATGAGTCCTGGTGGAGTCATGGAGTTGCCTGGGTCAATCAGCTCGGAAAGCCATCCGTATTGATTTTCATCTTTCTCAGCGGTTTTGCCTTCGGTCACAAAAAAGGAGATTTTTCAGCAAGGTCATTTTACCTGAGTAGAGCGCTTCGAATTCTACCACTTTATGTAATAGTCTCTGCTGTGGGTATTTATCAAAAACCCGGTATGCACTGGTGGCAGCTTCCGGCAAGCCTGCTTGACGGTTCAGCTATGTTCCACCTCTATTTTGTAGCTCTGCTATTTTATATTTATCTTCTCTATCCACTGCTCAGGAAAATTCCTTTTACATTATGGACTCTCATACCGTTTCTCTCTCTATTGATTTTACCGGAACTCTATGGGGGGGTGAGAAATATTTACATCTCTTATTTTTCCGGAAATGGAAAAGGGTTTATAAAATCGATTCCAATGTGGGGTATCTATTTTTCATACGGGATCCCATTTTTTCAAGCAGGTCTGTGGCTGGCCGGATACAACTGGAAAGATACACCTGATCGCGGTGAGTTCATGTTTGGAAGATTTAAGCGGCTTATTGATTCCCTTCCGGTCGCTCTTGTAATTCTCTCGGCAACCTATGCATTGCTTCTTGTTCACTTTTACAACGAAGTGAGCAGTGGGCTCAATGCAGATACTTCGGGAAGAATCTGGCGGATCTCAGTAGTTCTGTACGCAGCCGGATGGGTCTGGTTCATGAATAAGCTTCGCTCGGATCGAAGCTCTCCTTTTTTACGTCAACTGGCCAGAGCCGGATACATGGTTTATTTACTCCATCCCTTCGGGATTCAGTTAACCAGAGATTATCTCTCTTCGAATCCTTTTTTGCATACGGCTGCTGTTGCGGTTCTTACCTGGAGCGCTACACTGTTGCTTCATGAAGTGGCAAGAAGGAACACATTTTTTGGCTTTTTTCTTGGAGAGGGTGACCGTATTATCAAAACCCTCATGGAAAAGAGGGCTCAAAAGAGTATACTGGATGATGAGCAGCGTGATTTAAGCGATACCTGCGGCGAGGCGTACGGCTCCTGATGGGTTACTCCGATTACCTCTGATTATTTTTTAATCACTTTACTGATTCTGAAAAGCTCTGACTGCCTTCCAGAATTATGAGCACACTGCTTTGTGCGGCAAATAATGCAGTTAAGGTAAATATCTCGATATCGCATTGAAAGTTTCGCAAAATCGACGAAAATTTCTATGCGGTCAATTATCTCCACTGAAATATTTAACTGTAGCAAGCTTGATTATGCGTCTAATGCAATGGAGCAATCTCTTCAATAAAATTATCAGGAAATAATAATGGAACGTTACAGTCGTCGTAAATACTTTTCAAAAATGAAATTCTGGAAGTTATTTGGAAACCAGATTCGAATATTTGATGAGAACAAACAGAATATTCTTTTTTTTGTTAAGCAAAAGGCATTTAAGCTAAAAGAGAATATAATGATCTACAGTGATGAGAGTATGTCAGAAATATTGATCGAAATCAATGCTCGCAGTATTCTGGATTTCGGCGCAACTTACGATATTGTTGATGTGCAGAACGGCCAGAAATACGGAGCAGTGCGTCGAAAAATGCTGAAATCCTTTCTTAGAGATTCCTGGGAAATTCTTGACGTTCATGATCTTGTTATAGGAAAAATTGAAGAGGACAGTATGTTTCGTGCGTTACTGCGACGTTTTTTCAGTAATCTTATACCTCAGGGTTTTACTATTATGATAGGTGAGAGTGTTGTTGCTTACTTCAAGCAGACTTTCAATCCTTTCGTTCCTCAACTAATGTTAGATTTTACTCCGGATGTTTCGGGACTTCTTCCCAGGCAGACCGGTATTTCAATAGCCGTACTCTTGCAGGTTATTGAAGGGCGTCAGCAATAGTAAGGCGAAATAATCCTTTTGCTCCGCACAAATATTGGATATGGAATATGCTGCACCTGTTAATCCTTGCAATGGACCTGTACAGACAGGGTGTAGCATATTATTAAGCTGACGCCGTAAACTGATAGTATAATAACAATCTATTTGTCAAATGCGATACAGAGGGTTGCCGGTGAAATCATTTGCATGCCCGCAACTTTATCCTACAATTATATATCTATGAGATATGTAGTATATATGGTAAGATGTAAATATAACGAAATTTATTTGACCCTTGTCTGGTCAGGGAATTGTCTATCCACACCTTGCTACATTCCGTTGCGTCAGGGCTAAATTATTAAAGATATATACTGCATCGTGTTGCATA
>JBNKQE010000376.1:0-4395 GCA_050295715.1 Leptospirales bacterium | reverse complement strand
ACTGACTGCGGAAACACCGCGAGGAAAAATGGTTAAAAGCTACACAGGCACCGCAAAACGCACAGGTTCGTTAAGTGCTTCAAATGAAGATATTGAAGAAGTACTGAAAATGTATAAACCCTGATTCCATTCATTCTCCGGGGAGTTTATATTTAATAAGATTCCCGGGAGAATGACTTCCGGATAAATTTCAATCAAATCTGCATAACCGCCATACAGTAAGAATCAAACTTTTTTGAATGGTCTACCGCAATCCAGTAATTACTAATGACTGGACAGTTTGGGACTATTTGCCAGACTGGAATCGACTCAATCGATTGGATGGATCTTTAGTATGAGCGAACATAAAAGATATATAGTTGCAGAAGATCTACTTACCGGACATGAAACAATAGACTCCCAGCATGTTGAGTTATTCAACAGGTTAAATTCTGTACTTGATGCCGCTGAACAGAAAAAATCTGTCATGGAGGTTCGCAAATTTGTTCTATTTCTTGCCGATTACATACGTGAACACCTTGAACTTGAAGAGCAAATAATGAATTCGCTCACTTTTCCTGATAAGGATAATCATTTTCAGGAACATGATCATTTTCGATCATCTATTTACACAATTATTGATAATTTTTCCAATGATAAAATAACATACAATGAATTGATAATCGCGCTGCAAACAAGAATTGGAGATTGGTTTATAAACCATATAAATAGAACAGACCGTGAAATGGTATCATTTATTCAGAATAGTGAGCAATAGTAATGAATCGTAACTGCTCGGATAGAAACAGATGAATTGCTTCCTCATGTATTCTCTATTAACACATATTATGTGACGCATAGTTCCTATAAGTCAATATAGCGCAGTCTGTCAAAGTGATTGAGCGGTGCTACAATTGTTCCATCACTGCTCAGTCCGAGAATCGTTGATGCATTGACATCAAACTGATTTAATACTCGAAACGTAGCTTGAAATTCGCTGCTTCCACGGGACGCGGCAAGAGAAATAGATTTTGCTGTTTCAAGTTCCAGCCCGTAAACAAGATTTCGTCTTCTCGTCTGATCTTCAAAAATTGGATCGGGAAGATTCATGCGATAAAGAAGTTCAGTGTGGCAATCAAAAGTAATCGGTTCTATTAAAAACCAGCGGTACTGACTGCCCATAAGCATTCTGCCAACAAGCATTGATCTTGAGAATTCTTCACCATATGCTGAAAGTGATCCGTGCAGATAATTCGTGAGGCCGGGGTGATTCAGATTATGAAATACTTTCCGGTAGTGGCCGCGAAAAACAGAAAAATCCTTTGTATCTGCGTTTACACTTCCTTCAATGTTTGTGTCAATCATCGAACATGATGAGTTTGTAGCTCCTGATGCGATGTATGATGGAATTGTCCACCCTGTAGAACGAATCTCTTCGTCTTTCGCATTTTTCAAGATCGCATTTTGAGTTACTGCAATATATGATATTAATTCTTTTTTGTAGTAATTTGAACTTCTTCCATTAGCTTCAACAGTATATAATCGTGATGTTGTATCGGAGGCAATAAAGAATGGGATACCCTGTTTTTCCTGTTTCAATTCAGCAAAGAGATTATTTGATACGTATCTCTGCCGCGAATCTGTATCTCTTTGATATCCTGAAAAATGATCGAAAAATGAAATTCCACAATATACATCCAGCAGGGATCTGGCGATGGCGCGGCCATAAGAAGCTGCAAAGTCTCTTTTTAGTTCGGGCACTTCCGATTCTGTTTCCGGTAGAAATGAGAAGTAATTTCCTGGAAGCAGTCTCTTCTTAAAAAAACTAATGTAATAATCTCTGTCATCGGGATCAAAGTTTGGAACATGTTCATCCAGATAATGTTTTATAAAATTGTGAATATCAATGTTTACATGGTTACCATTAATTTTCACAGATGGCGAGATTTGATAATTCTTTAGTTTCAATTTTTTTAGCATCAAATCTCACTCCGTTTTTACACCATTGCCTGAATGAAATCCTGATAGCTGACAATTCCTACAAATCGTCCGTTTTCAACAACGGGGAGTCTGCCATAACTTGTATCAAGGAGAATCTCCGCAGCACTTTCAACGGGTGTTGTTGCCTCGAGAGTCCAGACGATATCACTCATATAGTCTTTCACTCTATCTGCGGCTTCTCTGCCTTCTGATTTAGACTTTAAGAGGTGCTTCAGGATATCTTTCTCTGATAGAATTCCAACTGGTTCACCGTTTGAATCAACTACGGGCATTCCTGATATTGCATTTTCTACAAGTAAAACAGCAGCTTCCTTAATCGAAGTATCCGGTTCAACAGTAAGAACCGAGCTGGTCATGATATCTCGGACAGTGAAATTCTTATCCATTCTTTCCTCTTTGCTGATTTCCAGCCGGGTTATATTATTGGGTCAAGTATACATTAAGGAAGTGCTACTTAATTTCAACAAAGAAATGCAGCGAGAGATTATTTCATGATCAATAGATCGGCAAAATTTTGAAGAGAACGTTCATTCTCAGCAATTGTACGGTGACCGATCTCTTGCAGTTTCTCTATGTGTGCCGGAGATACGTTATCCAGAGACGGATTAGGGTTCGTGTAATCTAAAATTGGATTAATTCTCAAATAATGATCCGTTCTATTTGCTGCTCGAAAGAGTTCTGTTATCTGATGCTCAACTGACTCAGATACACCGGACATCATTATTTCAAGGATAGGCATTGCCCACCCAAGAAATCCCCAGCCCCGGGCATCTTCATAAGAGTAGGATTTTACCATTTTACCGGTACCCAGGGATAGAACTGTAAGATTTCCATAACCCACTTTTTCATCTCCGGTGGACATTACTTCAGATATGGCATTCTGTGTTGGGTTGTTTGAAAAAGTGGCGCCATCTATAAGCGTATATTGTACACCGGATGATGAGTTAATTCTTGCCGGCTCAAAATATGTGGGTGCAGCTGTGGATGATCTTACAATATCTCTTACAAGAAAATCATATTCACTATCACGCAATGCCCGGTACTGATTAAAAAAAATAGGCTGCATTCTTTCAATATCATATGCAGTTATCAAGCATGGGCGAAGAAGTTGACTGACTCGAACATTCCCAAAAAATTCATACAGTACGGATTCGAATGATTTTGCATGATATCGTTTGTCTGCAATCCCTCCAACCGATAGAAGCATCTGGTTCAATTTCATGTCAAAGACTTCATTTCCACGTTTCGTGTAGACATCAAGAACATCATTAACAGTATATTTAGGACGGTTTTTTTTACCTGGATAGAGGAGCATTGAAGTAAGAATAGCTCCCGTGCTTGTACCCGCAAAAAAATCAAAAAACTCAAATATTGCAGCGTCTTTTCTACCCGTGCGCTCCTGCAGGATTTCTTCGAGACGTTTCATTAAGATAACTGGAATTAATCCTCGAATACCACCGCCATCCAATGAAAGGATTCTTACATTTTTGGTTCCGAAAAATTTTTTCCAAATATTCATAACAGAGATAATCCAGTTGCCACTCTACAGGTCAGTAAATAGTGCGATAAAATTCTGTACATATAAAATTCGAACATTTCTTATTCCGTAATGCGAAATAACTCTTGAATAACGATTATCATTTTTATTATAGAAATTGGAGGCATAAAAAAACCGTGCAGTTGCACGGCATTTTTATCGATTATATTTTGATGGACTCAAAGTATTACACTGATGAATTGCTGTATGTCAATCTTTTACAAATAATTTGATGAATTCACGTGTACAGATAATCCCGGCCATTTTGCCTTTGTTCATTACAAGAATTCTATGCAATCGATTATTATACATAGTATTTGCCACATCAGATATATTGGCATCTATCTCAACACTGAATGAAAAAGGCCGCATGATGTCTTTTACGCTGACATTTTTTATTGATTCAGCATATTGACCATTCATGTAATCAAACTGCAATGCTTCACCCAGAGTACAAAAATCAGAGGCATCGCTGTCATTTGATTTTATTACAAGATCTCCGTTTACGGAAGCTGAGTCTCTGAGAATATCAGACACGGATACAACGCCTACGACATTGTTATCCTTATCGACAACAGGGACTCCTGTAATTGTTTTGGATCGTAATACTTCGATAAGTTCATGAACCGAGCTTTCAGGGGATATTGTGATGACCTCCCCAATCATTATGTCTCGGGCTTTAATATCGATCCCTGTTATGGGCATATACATTCCTCCCAGAAAATATCTGCAGAACGGGGAATATTTGTTATCTGCCGTTCACGTATTTAGTAGGACTTTTCTCGCTCCTGTTACATATTTTTTCAATATTTTTCAAAAAAACAGGTAACTATAAGTGAATATTGTGATGAAAAGCAGTAATTACAGTAAAAGACAAT
>JBNKQE010000375.1:0-4400 GCA_050295715.1 Leptospirales bacterium | reverse complement strand
TGGATAAGAGATATTTTTAGACATCCGTCGGATAGATCCAAATGGAAATTATGGCAGTATTCTAATCGACTGCATATAAAGGGAATTTCAGGGTATGTTGATGGGAATGTTTATAATGGATCTATTGATGAATTTAATGAGTTTTTGAGACTTTAATTAGTGCCACTTCACATAACGTAAAGAATACTGTGCGTCTGGCTAAGCTGAATTAATTTTGTCGAGTAAAAGTCCCGCTCGAGCAAAGGTGAGCCGCCATCCCATATCGAGTGTTACGTTATAGAAGGTAACGACTGTTGCGAAGCGTACACAGAGAAGCATGAGAGCCACAGGGGGCCGCAACTCCTGAAGCATACTGAGCCCCGAAAGAAGTAAATCGAGGAAGACAATGCGCGGGAAACCGCAGCAGCCAGTATTCGCCTGAGCGCTATGGTAAGATCTGGCGGGTTCTTCTCTCGGGTCGAGGAACGTGATGAGCATGCAGAGATTTATTGAGAATAACGAATCAGGGCTGAGATAGAACGAGACAAGTTTACAAAACGAAAATCCACCCGTCTGCGAACGAATGATATCTGCTGGGGCGTGGTGGCCGTTGGAACCAATGATAGTTGTAAGGGAGCCGATGAAGCTCGAAGCCTCAAGCTGAGTAAAGCGAACCGAAGAGGTAGAGAGCATCAGCGGATCCCCCTTGCATCATACAACACGGCCACCAGCGTAGAGAGGGTGTTATGAAGTGAGCATGGTAAATTTTCCTGCGGCCAACTTCTCAAAATCGATTTCGTTATGCGCAATATTGTAATGTCCAATCAGAAATTCTAATACATTACGTTTTTTAATAGCGATAGTATTAATGAAATTCTTTGAATCATTTTTCGATCAAAAAGGTCTGCAGCCATGAATATGCTTCAGACTCTTCAACAAAGCATTTGGAAGGCACCTTTGGTTTGAGCATTGGTAACCCAATCGTATTGCAGAGAAATACTGTGGTTTCGGACGGCTGAACAATAGCATAAGCAGAACTAACAGCCACAGACTCGTCACTCATATAATAAAATTCACGGGCCTCGTCTGTAATTGATTTGAGTTGCGACATGTTATAAAGAGCAGGTATTTGCTTGCCTTTAGTAAGACTGGTTTGAGCTTGAACAGACTCCTGAGCGGCAGCCAAATCTTCTACTGCTTCCTCACGGACGATGGCCCAGAGTATACCATCCTGATCGATCCAAAGTGTTTGTGTGCGAGTTTGAACAAGTGGTATACCCGCTGGTGGTTCAAGAGTATAATTCGGTTTACTGCATGCGATAACAAGGGCTGAAGTCGAAAGGGAAATAATAAGAGTAGTTCTGTAAATGATTGCCCGGATAAGATTGTACTGTTTTTTTAATATTTTGTTCATAGGAAAAATCTCAGTTTTCAGAAAAATCGGTTTCATAATTGCCCCTTATTCGGATAAGATTTCAAATTCTCAGAAGTAATCAATCAAATTCTCAGAAAATTTGAGTTCTCTGATACTCGCTTTGGCCTCTACGCTTCGCTACGGTCCCAAACGTCCGGACATTGGGGGATTAAAAATAGGTCCGGCCTGGGGCATGGGCTTTGGACAAAATGGCTCCTCAGGGGTCGCCAATTTCGGAAAAGAAAATTGTTAATCGGAGAAGGCGATTCACGTTCTTTATGATCAAGTTTGAGTATAACTCCAGGATCTGCATTTCGACTATGATTGCGTTAAATATTTCTGATTCTCTTTTGACGGTAAGGGAAAGCCCGTAAACCAGGATTCCATTTGACCGGCTTCGCAAGACACACTTTCTTTGTGTCGCAAAGAAAGTGTGCAAAGAAACTACCCGACGCGCTACCAACCTCGTATTGCCAGGGCGTCGGGGATAATTTCGCTGCCTCATGCAGCGATGCAGCATTTTTGCTTGAAAATATCAATTGGAGCGTGGTACGCTATTACTCGCATTGCGGGTAATACACATTATACGTGTTTATTTGACTTCAATTGCGAGTAATCTATCGTATTCCGGATTTATTCTGAATACGATAGATTTGCCGGATGAGGGGATTGCTGGAATTTGAGTGGTAATTGGTTATTCACTATGGACAGACTATTACGGGGACTATATGATTAAAATCGAAAATTTAGAAATAAAAAACTTTAGATCAATAATTGGCGAATCCCTGAAGTTCAATCCGAAAAACTATAACATAATTGTTGGAGCCAATAACTCAGGCAAATCTAACATTTTGAGGGCTCTAGAATTATTCTTTAATGGCACAATTGATAGAAAATCTTATTCTTTTGAGTTAGATTTTCCAAAATCAAATGATCTGTCTTCTAAAGAAACAACTCAAATTTCTATTGAATTTTCTTATGACCCAAGCAAAGAAAAGAAAATTGAATCAGCACTTGAAGAAATCGAAAAGCATACAAAACAAAAAAGAATAGCCCAAGACAGAGTCACATTACGATTAAGAATAAAAAGAGATGGAACCCACCACTGGAGCTTCATCGGAAAAGCGGGTAACCAAAACATAAAACAAGAGTATATTGATACCATTGTTCAATCAGTTCTTTCATCTATAAAATTCAAATATATTCCTGTTGGTCGAGATATTTTACAAACGATTCAGAATGAAATCAGTCAGGAAATGGTAAAAACCATTTTCAGTGGTTGGAGTGGCTCTAGTGGAAAGCACAGAAAAATAATTAATGATTCTTTAGCAGAACTGATAAGTAATTTAAAACCACCTTTATCCGATAGCAGCAAAGCTATCACAGAATCATTAAAGAAAGTATTCTCCGAAATAACTGATTTAGAATTAAACTTACCATTTGATACTGTAGAAACAATGCTTCCGTATTTGATTCCAGATCTTACCGATCATTATAAACATCCTTGGATTCCAAAGGTGCCGGAATTCAAACCAGCAGTTTATTGTTTTTTCTAAAGTATTTAGCGGACAATCATCCTCAACGAAACAAATATATTACTTTCCTTTGGGGAATAGAGGAGCCTGAATCCTTTCTCCATCCTAAGCGCCAAAGAGGTGTTTCAAGAATATTGGATAATTTTTCCAATGATATTCAAGTGTTTATAACGACTCATTCTTCAAGTTTTGTATCAAGAAATTCTGAAAATTTATTGTTGGTTATTGAAAAAGATGACCAACAACCTTATTCAACAAAAATTATTAGCCAGGAATATGAAGAGGCTCGCCGTTCTCTTGGGGTTTCATTGCTTGATGCAATGTATTTAAACAAAATAAATATTATTACAGAAGGCCCATCGGATGAGATTTTATTAAATGGTGCACCAAAAATCTTATCCGATAATGATAAAACACGAATAAATCCTGAGGATATACGTTTTTTTCCAGCCAATAATTGCAATTCTGCGTGTAATTTATTTGAATCTTTCCTTGGTTTTACAGAATCGACTGAAGTAAAAACAATACTCATATTAGATGGTGATGACTCCGGACAAAAAGCATTGCGGGGATTATTGAAAAGACTTGATTCAAATGGAATCAAAATTTCAGCAAACAAAGATTACATCCAACTCGATTCATTTACTGAGGCTCTTTGTTCAGATTCTGTCAAAGAATCAGTTATACAAGAGCGACCGTCACAAATAAATTTTACCCGGAATTCAAGTGAAAAATTAACACACTTTGAACTAAAAGAGGGTTCTAAAAAAAAGGCTGCCCAAAGAATTATTGAATTAAGCAAATCAGAAGACATGGATTTATTTGAAAAATATTCATTATTATAGAAAAGGCAATGGAATAATGTCCACAGCGAATAACTGATATTGCGTTCCCCTGCAAGCTTTTTAATGGATCCTTTCAGTCATAATCATCGGGCAGATAAAAAGAGAGTGAAAGGTTTTCGCGATGATTGATCAGACTGATATTCGCGGGTTGGATACCGCATGACATTTGATCCATCGGGAACTGACTCACTCTGCAAGTCTTACTCCACTTGATCCGGGCCATCGTTGATACCAGGATGCTTCGGTGAGAATTCGACGAAGCAGCGAGCTTCCTGCCTTTGTAATTCCAGTGGGACATCTCTTCGATCCATTGGAGTATTCACCGGGAACAAGACCCAGAAAACTCATGAAAGCGCCGGCACTTGCAAACCTCTTAAAATCTCCCACTTTGGATATTAAGTACATCGCGGTTAAATAATCGATTCCCATCCCTGTTAGAAATCGATGTAAGCGTCTAAGGACGGACATCTTCCCAAAAGCCGCTGAGTCTGATATATTCGAAGGATGGAAAAAACAAAGACCCAGGACTGGAAACAGATCCATGAAGAAATCAAAGCAAGCGGACTCAGCGTAAAGAAATTTGCAGAAGCTCACGGGATAAATTATCACGCCCTGAATTATCAGGTT